>JBBQOJ010000400.1:0-4072 GCA_038330815.1 Chitinophagales bacterium
GCAATGGCCATCCCCGCATTGTTGGCACGCGCAAAACCAGCATTGTAGCCCATCTGCACAAAGATCACCTGCGGATAGCGGGCTATTACTGCAGCTTTGCAAGCCTCTTTTGAATCATTATCCACCAGGATGATTTCAAAACGGTGTAACACCGTTTCCCGGTAGATACTTTCAATACAATCCAGTACCAGGTGGGTAGCATTGTAATTTACCAGGATGATGGAAAGATCCATGTACGTGTTTTATCAAAGATTGCCTGCAATTGCCAGCAACCTGTAAATAACGAAATAATGCCGAACTGGATGAAGTCGGCATGGACGACATTGCCTTAAGCCTTGGGTTTATACTTCAGGTATAGCAGGAAAGCACAAACTGCCAGTGCTATAATGGATAAAATTCCGGCTATTAAACTCACCAGGCTACCGGTTTCGTAGGAAGCTGGCGCAAAGGAAAACCGTATGGTATGGTCACCCGACGGAATGCTCAACCCCCTCAATGCATAATCCACTTTTACAATGGGCACTTCCTTTTCATCGATAAAAGCCTTCCACCCGTTGGGATAATAAATCTCACTAAAAACAGCAAACTGGTTAGTGGCCGATTTACTACGATAGGTAATATGGTCGTTAAGGTTTTTAACCAGTTCAATAACTGCCGAACTGTCGTATACCGGCGTAACGGTAATTTTCGACTGCTCCCGTTTGTCTATTACTACAGTGTCTTTTGATCGCAGGCTATCCAATGCCAACATCTCTTCATCCGCGTTGTTAACATATTTTATAGCTTTCGCAAACCAAACCGGCCCATTGGCGGCTGGATTTACCTGCGCCATCGGCTGGTTATTTTGTCCGCCTGTAATAAAATATTTGGTGTTTAGCATATTGAACACTTCCATATTTCCTTTTGACAGCTGGTGTTCAATCAGGTCGTTGTATAAACCAAGCTTGGCCGGACTGTATCCCCCTACCGAGTTATGGAAATAAGAAGTGCGGGAGTCCTGGAAGGGATCGCCGCCAGATTGATCAAACACTCTGAAATAACCGGTATCTGCTTTTATCTGGTTATCTGCGGCGGTGGGCGTAAAGCCCGACAGGTAATCCTCCGGTGTAACATACTTACTCTTATCAAGGTAACGGGATGCTACGGTAACAAGGTCGATGAAGCTGATTACTGTTAACAAAATAATTGCGGTTAAAGGTTGCAGTGTTCGCCTGCTTCCCAGGTATACAATGCCTCCGCCGAGGGCAAGCAGGATAATCAGCCTTACCAGGTCGCTACCGAAAATACCCTTACGGTCTTCAACCAGGGCTTTAGTAAATGAAGTTGACAAGGTGTTTGCCTGGTTGGTTACTTCCGGTGTGGGCGCCTTGCCCTGGCTCATGCTTTGGGACAGTTGTTCGGTGATAGATTTTTTTATTTCCCGCGTTTTATCATTGGTGAAGGAAGAAGTGAAATACACGCCCACCAGCAGCAGCAGCAAAGCGCCACAGGTAATGGCGGCAAATTTCAGTTTCTTAAATAGCACGGTTTGCTGAAGTGTACCATAAAAAATTTCCTGTAATGCCAGGGCGGCTGTTAACGCGAAAGTAAATTGGGGCAATACCAATGCCATCGAAGGTGCCCTGAATTTATTAAAGGCGGGTAAATGATCGAATAAAAAATAATTGACGGCTGCAAAATTACTTCCCCAGGCAAGTACAATACCAACAATGGTACCCGGTACTAACCAACAGAGGTACTTTTTATTTACTACAAAGAGCCCCGCTATAAATAACATACATACCAGGGCGCCAAAATAAACAGGGCCGGCCGTATTGGGTTGATCACCCCAGTAGGGCGACATAAACCGGTAAAAATAATTGATTCCTTCATTGGGCAGGCCCGACTCCTGTAGGGCGGTAATCACTTTACTTTCTTCGCCGAATATTGAGGGGTCGTTGCTGCTGCCCACATAGTTGGGCAGAATAAACGTGAGCGTTTCCTCCTTGCCATAGCTCCATTGAAAAGCATAGTCTTTTTTCAAACCACCTTCGGAAAGATTGTCTTTTTTCACTCCCAGGGTGAGTTCGCTTCTTCCGCCACGCATCGTTTCCTGCGCATATTCCCTGGTGGGTAATAAAATTACCGCAAAGGAACAGGCACTGATAATGATGGCCAGTAGTGCAAGGCCGGCTGCATTTAATAAATGTTTAAAATCTTTTGTTTTGAATATTTTAATCAAAAACGAAATACCCAGGAATATGAACAGGAGCATAAAATAATATACAATCTGCACATGGTTTTGCATAAAAAACAAGGTGCTGGATACCAGGGTTAGTAAAAATCCCCAGATGTACCTACGTTGTATCAACAAAATGATTCCGGCCAGTACCAGTGGGGCATATCCCATAGTAGCAAATTTGGTTACGTGCCCCACCATCGTAATAATGGCATTGTAGGACGCGAATCCATAAGCCAGTGCGCCAAATATCCCAACCCAGGGTTTTAGTTTTAATACCTGGCTAAGGATATAAAAACAAACGCAAGACAAAAAAAACAGGCTGGCGGGGGAGGGAAGGCCCAGGGTAAATAAACTGTGCAGCCAGGCGATCCCAATATTATATTTGGCCGCAAAAAAAATCTGGAAAGTGGGCATGCCCCCAAACATCGAATTGGTCCAAAGCGGGTAATTGCCATACTTTTCGTAGAAATCAAACGATTGCTGCGTCATGCCACGGGTACCCAACATATCATGTTGATATACCACCATCCCCTGGAAAACAGGTAAACAATAAATTACAGCAATGAGCAGGAAAACGCCCACCGCAATCCCATGCGGCAGTATTTTGTTAACATTGATACTCTTCATGAAGCGATTTGAATATGAGGCGGCAAATTAACTTAAAAATCTTAAGCACCCAACCTTACCATTACAGTAATTATTTCGCCTGCTGAAAATAACGTAACCGGCATATCGGCAATAGCCCTGCCGGGATGTATTGATATGCGAATGGTCAAAAAGCGTTCATTTTTTGACCATTCCATGTTTATTGGTAATAATCCGCGTTTACCAGTTGCTAATAACAATATTGTTTATAAGCATAAAAACGCCTGCCGAAGCGGGCCTAAAAATTTCACCCTATTGGGCCACACCCTGCATACCTTCCTGCATACTGCCCTGCTCGCCCCGCATGTTTTTACGTTTTAGCAGTGATACATCAAACTTGCCAAAGCGCCAGCTGAAATTCAACCGCAACACCTGTGGGTCTCTTCTGCGGGAAGTTTCCTGGATAAAATAAATGGATTCGGTAAAAGTGCTGTTCAGCCGGGTACGGAATACATCACTCATTTGAAGGGTAAGAGAAGCTGCATTGTTTTTCAGGAAATCTTTTCGGATGGCGATATCAACACCATATAAAGGTTCAATAAATCCCTGCGCAGAGGGCAGGTTGCCGCCACCAAACATCATCCTTCCGCCGCCGCCGCCACCTGGCTGTACCAGCGTTTTTGCCTGGTAATCGCCACTCAACTGGATGGAGTAGTTTTTAGGTAGTTTAAAGGCATTGTTAATTTTAAAAAACCAACTTAACTGGTCATTATCACCACCTCCAGGTAAATTACCTGCAATTAAATACACGTTAAACAGGTTGAGGTTACTGGTAAGATCCCACCATTTAGTTACCTTATTTCGCATGGTAAACTCTAAACCATAGGTATAACTCTGCGAGGCATTGGCATAACTGGTAAACAAAACGGTATCTGGTTTAGCCGGCGCATTCGGATTTTTTTCCGGGAACTGGTATCGTGCAATCAGGTCGTTGGTGTTTTTAAAGTACAGCGTACTTAACAGGTTATGGCCAGTCTTAAACTGGTTCTGGTAAGAAAACTCAATGAGGTTGGTAAATTCCGGTACCAGGTTAGGATTACCCTTGCTAAGGTTCAATGAATCTGAAAAATCAATGAAAGGAATTAATTGGAAAAAATTGGGGCGGTTGATTTTCCTGGAATAGTTCAGCTGCACATCCTGTTTGTCAGTTATCTTATAGGTAGCAAATGCACTGGGAAACAAGCTAAATGGAAATTCGTTTGAAAA
>JBBQOJ010000401.1:0-4071 GCA_038330815.1 Chitinophagales bacterium
GCAATTAAAATTTTCTTTACACTGCTCATAATATTTTCGCTTCGCAAAAGTAGGGCATCACCCTAATGATTGTATCAGCGCCAGGCCTTTACTGTATTATCAAATTGTTAACGCAATGCAGCT
Organism: Chitinophagales bacterium; assembly: GCA_038330815.1. Classification (GTDB taxonomy): domain Bacteria; phylum Bacteroidota; class Bacteroidia; order Chitinophagales; family Chitinophagaceae; genus Ferruginibacter. The sequence continues at coordinate 124 of JBBQOJ010000401.1, forward strand.
ATACGGGTGCTAAAAACATCTTAAAAAGGGTGTGCCTTTAACGAGCTTGACATTTTTTCAGCATCTTTGCAGCAGAATACCACATATGAAACGATTTTTACTTCCCCTGATTTTTTTGGCAACCTGGATGGAGGTTTTTGCTACCATTGATTCGGTGGTAATTCCTATTGGACGCGTGCGCTTTCACGACAGGATTGACAATGAGCAGGTACTTACGGATAAAGCCGACGGAAAAAGAGACGGTGTTATTAAAGTGTCGGATAATGAAGAAGTTAATTTGCAGGTTACAGATGCATTAACCAGGCGCGTCAATGAAATGCAGGAATTTGTAGAAACCAACGATAAAATTGGCTCTAATAATGAAAAAGTAAGGCAGCTTAGCTATATCGAGGACCTGGTGAGGGGTTTCCGAACGGCCTGGAAACTAAAGAGTTTTGATCCTGCCCTGGCGCCTACTTTGCTCGATGAATTTCATAAAGCGTGGATGGCAAATATGGATTCGTTGAGCATAGTGCCCATCGTAGATGATATGCCCTATGACATAGGCATGCTGGTGACTGAAATTTTTACCAGCAACATTGGTTACTACGATAGCAAGAAGCTGCTCTTCCTCAGGTATTGCAACAACCACCCGGATAAAATTCTTGCCAGCATCCGCCCTTTTGTTAACGATCCTTTTGCAGATAGCCTGGTAGTAGTAGCCTGTAAAAATGATCCTGAGCAGTTATATGATTATGCTTTCTCTACCAAATCTCCGGAAGGTAAACTCATCCACCGTAATACCGATCCCCTGGTAAAAGCCATCGTGCAGTTGAGCAAAATAGACAATGCACTGTTGTATTATCCCTTCCTCGATAATATCCTGAATAATAAAATTGACACCGAAGAGATTAAAAAGCTGATTGGAGACGGGGGCAGCAGGATGGATAGCGTGGGTTATTTTAAACTACTTGTAAAAACAGAAAAGGAATATTTTTACCGCCTTGGTGTAATGAAAGATACGCCTGTGGCAATGTTTGGTGTAAATGGCCTACGCAAAATGTTGCAACGGAAAGCCATCCTTCATTTTATTACCCCCATCAATAACCTGCACGAACAGAGCAACCTAAACATTCGCATGCGGGCATTGGACCCACTCAATGCCGAAGAATTGTATTATGTAATGGTGATGGGAGAGAATGATATTTATACCTCCAGTTACAAACATAGTTTTGCCCGCCTGCTGCAGCGCATGGGTAGCAAACCCAGGGGTGATTCCTTATTGATGAGTGTGAATATGGATTATTTTAAAAAGTTTATAAAAATGGCTGCCAATTTTAACCAGTTGGATACCTTTTTAAAAACGATGCCCCCCAATAATTCCACTACGCTTATGAAGGCCTTTGTGGCCAACCTGGATGAAGCCAATCACCTGGAAGACGCGGTGGATGTGGCGGACAGTTATAGCAGTATAAAAGACCCGGTTCTGCTACAGAATATCCTGAACAATGTAACTATTAACGAGCAAAAAAGTATTCGGCAGCATAACAATAAAGGACGGATCATTTATAGTCTTCTTAAAACCATCTTTTTATCGGCCAACGATAACTCTATTGATCTTACCAGCCAGATAGGCATCCCCTCCATTTATTCAGTAGACTATAAATACCTGGCAGATGAAAGTGGCAAAGTGGTACAGCAAGTATTTTTCTATGGTGATGAGGATGGGAAAACATTTTTCCCGCAGTTTGTAAATTCCTTTTCTCCCAGGGAATGGGATATTAAATACCAGAAAGAGTGGGTGGAAATTAAATCAAAGTCGGGTAATAAAGTATGGATTTATGCCAACCTGCCCCTGAACAATGATAAGAACCTGGACGATACCGCGCAAGTGCACCTTGGCAAGTACCTGGCAAAAAATGGAATGCCTCCAGCCGTAGTGGTGCATCGCGGGCATAGTTATTGGTTGCCCCGTACCATCGACCGTATGGGTAGCGATGCCAAAATTATTGTGCTCGGATCATGCGGTGGCTACCAGAATTTAAGCCAGATTATCCGTAACTGCCCGGATGCGCATATTATCTCCACCAAGGAAATTGGTAAAGGCGATATCAACCGGCCCATCCTCAATTACCTTAATCAAACCATGGCCTCCGGTAAAACATTGGTGTGGAAAGACATGTGGGCTACCTTAACCAGGCAATTTTATAGTGACAGTAATAAGGGAGTTCGTGAAAGTTGGGATGACTATGTGCCACCCTATAAAAACCTGGGCGCTATTTTTATAAAGGCATATAATAAACAAATGGAGGCTGAGTAGCGCAAGGAATTGGTGTGCTTTCTTTATAGTACGGGAGGAGGATGTAAAAATGCAAAATTTTTTCCCTCTAAATAGTTAATACGCCTTTTGTACATCCAACACCGCCTTCGCCTGCCGGTAGCAGTAAAACCAATTATCTTTGCGCCATGAGTGAAAAGGCTTCCAATAAAAGGGTGTTTGATTTTTCGTTGTTGCGCCGGGTTTTTCAGTTTGCATCACCTTACAAAAATAAATTCTACTGGTCGCTTTTTCTCGCCATTTTCTTAGCTATCATTTCCCCGATACGTCCCTGGCTAATCCAACTTACCATTAATAATGGAATGCAGCCGGGTGCAGCAGTGTGGTTTTTACAGGGGGCAACGGGTGTTATTGTAGGAATAACCGTAATACAAATTGCCTTACTGTTAATAGAAACGGTGTGCCGCTTCATTTTTACCTTCTTTACTGCCTCTCTCGGACAAAACGTAGTAAAAGATATGCGGGTGGCTACCTACAAAAAGGTGATTCACCTTAATCTTACACAATATGATAAAACACCCATTGGTACCCTCACTACCCGTACCATCAATGATATTGAATCTATCAATGATATTTTCAGTGATGGATTAATCCCCATCATTGCCGACCTGCTGTCAATTATCGCCGTGTTGAGTTACATGTTTTATGTTGACTGGCAGCTGACCCTCATTTGCATGGCACCCTTTCCGGCATTAATTGTGGCTACGTACTTTTTTAAAGAGAGTGTTAACCGGTCCTTTATCCGGGTACGCAACGCTGTGTCGCAACTCAATGCTTTTGTTCAGGAACACATCACCGGGATGGCCATTGTTCAGGCATTTGGAGCTGAAAAAAGGGAGTTCAAAAAGTTCAACGATATCAACAGGGAACACCGCAATGCCAATGTGCATGCCATTTTTGCCTATTCTGTATTTTTTCCGGCGGTGGAATTGGTGCTGGCCAGTTCACTGGGTTTACTGGTATGGTGGGCAGGTGGGCAGCATAACCAGGAGGCCGCCGGTAATATCACCGCCTTTATTTTATGCCTTAATTTATTATTCCGGCCACTGCGGGTGATTGCTGATAAGTTTAATGTATTGCAAATGGGGATGATCGCCAGTGAACGGGTATTTAAGTTAATGGATAACCCCGACGTTACCTCGCCCGACCTTTTTTCTGCTAATAGTAACCCGGCACCCTTGCCTACGAAAGGCGATCCCCCCGCGATTGTAAACGGCAAAGTTGCTTTTCAAAAGGTTTGGTTTGCTTACGTTGAACAGCAATATGTGTTGCGGGATATCTCCTTTACCATCAAGGCCGGCGAAACACTTGCTATTGTAGGCAATACCGGCAGTGGCAAAACCTCTATCATCAGTTTGATCAACCGGTTGTACCAAATACAAAAAGGGGCCATATTGATTGATGACGCCGATATAGCATCCTACAACCTCTTTTACCTTAGGAGCAGGATTGCTGTTGTGTTGCAGGATGTATTTTTATTTAGTGGTTCGGTGTATGAAAATGTTACCCTGCGCAATACTTCCATTACCAGGGAACAGGTAACCGACGCCGCTAAAATGATTGGTATCCACGATTTTATCTTGCAACTGCCTGGCGGATACGATTACAATGTAATGGAACGGGGTGCCACC
>JBBQOJ010000402.1:0-4061 GCA_038330815.1 Chitinophagales bacterium
AAGGATGCCGATCTCTTCCTCCAGGGTGGGATATTTAACATCAATCTTAAAAATAAACCTGTCCAGTTGCGCCTCCGGCAAGCGGTAGGTACCCTCCTGTTCTACCGGGTTTTGAGTAGCCAAAATGATAAAGGGGAAACGCATGGCGTGGGTGATGCCGTCTACCGTTACCTGCCGCTCTTCCATTACTTCAAACAGGGCTGCCTGGGTTTTGGCAGGTGCCCGGTTGATTTCATCAATTAAAATGATATTGCTGAATACCGGGCCGGCCTTAAAATAAAAATCACCTTCTTTTGGATTAAATACAGACGTGCCCACCACATCGCTGGGCATCAGGTCGGGCGTAAACTGTATCCGCGAGAAATCAACATCCACCACCCGGGCCAGCAACTTGGCCGTGAGGGTTTTGGCCACACCCGGAACACCTTCAATTAATATATGGCCATCACACAACAGTCCAATCATTAACAGGTCGAGCATCTGGTGCTGCCCCACAATCACTTTCCCTATCTCGGCACGTATGTTGTTCATGCTTTCAATCAAGCCAGACAAATCGATGCGTTGTTCAAAAATGCTTTCTTCCATTATAGTTTGTTTTTATAGAATTTTTCCACTGATTGGTTAAACCGGATCAGTTGTATGTCGCTTATTTCCGTGGTTTGCTGAATGGCACGTATCAACTTAAACAAGTCTTCTGTGCCTTGCAATGAATTATTACTTTTTCTACTTAACGTGGATATAAAATCTTCCGTGTTATGGCTGGTATTTAAATAGTAATGATTGCGGATATGCTCCAGCAAATAAATAATGATTTTGTCGGCGATGTTCCGATTGTTCTTATGCTGAAGGTATAATCGCCCGATGGTTTCCGCAAAAGTGACGGTAGTATTGGTGTTGGGTGGTAGTGCAGGTATAATCCGTTGCCTGCGCCGACCGCCAAAAAACAGGTAGGTGGCCACCAACAATAACATCAGCCAGAACGCCCATTTAAAAGAAGGGTACTGCAATAGCACAGCCAACTTCGACTTATCACCCGATTCATTTTTGGGAAAATTGCGCTTGTTGTAGTAGTCATCCCAGTAAACATGTTCCGGTATGGAAGGCATAAAAGAAAAAAGCTGGTCAAGATAACGGTAGTTATTACCCTGGAGTAAAAAATAATTACTAAGGGCCCTTGGCTCAAGGTGCAGGTAAATACGACCGCCGCCAAAAAAAACGACGATGAAATTGGCACCCTTCCCGTTGAAACCCAATGCCCTCGTTGTGGCCCGGTTCATTTCGGTAAAATGATTATAAAACGGGAAATAATAATAGGAATACAACGCAGTGTCGTTATACACTTCGCTGGAAAGATGCAGGTTGGTTGTTGCGGGTACCGACACAGGAAAATCGGCTACCCGGCTTACTACTTTACAGCCTAAAGTATCCAGCAGGCGTTGGTCTATGTGATCACTGGATAAAAAAAGTTGGTTGCCATCATACACATACGCCAACATGGCGGCCATTTCGGCCCTGGAAAGAAAAAGGTGCTTGCTAACATTGATGTAAAGCGCATTGGTATCGGCAATGTTTTTCCAGCTTTTATTAAAATCCACACTAACTTTTCTAAGGTTGTTGTGGTAAAATAATTGTTTCAACTGGTGATGTACAACGTAGGCACCAAACGGATTTTTATCCTGGTACGAATAGGTTTCGTCCAATGGTGGCAATTGGTTGTTTTTACCGCAGGAGGCCAACACCAGCAGCAGCCAAACATATATGCAGTTATATTTTATAAGTGGTATCAACGGTTATACAGCTTTATTAAAGCGGGTAAATTTTTCTCGGATCGTAGTATAAAGTGTTTCATCAATATTTATTTCTCCATACCACACATATTCGTAGTGTAGCGTTATGGCTCCAAACAACTCACGGTAAGGCTTACCCGACAATTCACGTAAATACTGGTAATTGGTTTTGTCAACAGCAAACTCAATCACTCCTTTTTGGGAGAGGCGTTGTAAACTTTGAAGGTAAAGATACCGTACCGCCAACCTGAAATCTTTTGCGGCGATTGCCTGGTTGACTAATTGCGCATAATCGGCCTGAATAGATAAACCCTCCCTGTTGTTGTCCACAATCCTGCTGGCGGCCACTGTTGATCCGGCACGTTGAAAAAGGCCCTGTGTAAAAAAAAGTTGATAAAGGATAACGCCTATGAACAACGCGGCCAACAACCAGAAAAAATACTGGGTAATACTGGCAAGTAATACCAGGGACAGCCAGCTTTTTTTGGGTGGTGCTAGCTGTTGCTGCCGGCTATGGCCTTTCAACAGCGAGTCTAAATTTTGTGCGTATAATAGCGGCTGGCTTCTTTTTAGCACCGCTACTGAATCTGCAACCAGTTCCAGGTCATTGCGGGTAAGGGTAGTATCTGGTTCATAGTCGTATACTTCATTATCTTCTTCTTCCTCCATCCTGCTTCCCTCTTTATCAGCAGCCACCGAATCTGCATAAAAGATAGCCGAATCTTTGTATACATACTTGTTTTCCTGTGCTTCCACTAAGAAAAAGGAGGATAACAATACCATACATGATATAAATAACCGGGTGTACTTCATATGGTAGCTACAGGAATTTTCAAGAGGCCATCTTTTGAAAGACTTGCGCCTTTTCGGTGCAGGCGGATGGGATAAATTACAAAGTACCAGCAAATGAACAGCAAGGAAAAACCCAATATGATGACGCTCGCCCAAACCGGTAATCCAATATTGCTTTCTTTGTCGTAGGTATTGCTCATAAGGTGGGTTACATAACTTTCGAAAAAGGAGGCGGCAATAAATATGGGCACCAATACGATCATAATTTTTAAGGCATCTTTGATAGCATTCCTGAACGAAACCGATCGCGAATAAGTACCGGGAAAAAGAATCCCCTGCGTTATTACCAGGCCCGCAGTAGCGGCAATTACCAGGGCCAGAATTTCCAGTGTGCCATGCACCCAAATCACCAACACGGAGGGAAGTCCCAGGCCCTTTGAAAAAAACAAATATTGAAAACAACCCAACATCAGGCCATTCTGCCACATGGCATAGATCGTTCCTACACCAATTAACAATCCACCAATTACCATCAACAGGGACACGAAGGTATTGTTCATGGCGATACGAACAAACATGGTAAAGGGGTGTTCACTTTTATATATGCCAAAAGGATCGCCCCTGGAAATATTTTCTTCCGTCATGTCAACATACTGGTCTCCCAATACCCCCCTGATAAACGATTCATCTTTTATGGAACTAAATACACCGATACTCACAAACAAAGTGAAAAGAAAAAAGGTAAAAAGTAGCAGGCGATGGTATTTTTTAAACAGTAAGGGCAATTCAAATTTCCAGAAGGTAAACACCCTTGCATATTTCTCTTTTTTATTTCGGTAAATATGCTGGTAAATTCCGGTGGCGATGCCGTTGATCCACCGGGTGACTTTGCTTTTGGGATAAAAAGTTTTTGCATAGGAAAGGTCATCCACCAATGTTATAAAGCGGTCTGCAGTTTCGTCGGGATCAGTAGTCGGGTGATGCTGGTAATTGTTCCATTTATCAACATTCTTTTTAATGAACATTCCTTCACGCATACCTTAAAAGTAGCAATTTTTGTTGGCAAACAATGCGATTGCATTTTTTAGTATCGGTTTCTGAAAAATAACTAATATTGATGATAAATCCCTAATTTGTATCATGCCTGAAATTCATATATCCACCCCTTTTCACATTGACATATCTTTTGAGATTGCGGCCCTATACAAACGCCTGCTGGCCTATTGTATAGATTTTATCCTGTTGATATTGTATATGTTCAGCATGCTTTACCTTTTGTTTGGCGGCTTCCGCATGGAGGAAGGCAGTTACGGCTTTGTATTGATCGTGCTGGTTATTCCCATGTTATTGTATACAATGGTAGCGGAACTTACCCTCAATGGACAAACCGTGGGAAAGAAATTATTCGGCATTAAAGTGGTAAGCCTCGAAGGTGGCGAACCCACACTTGGCCAATATGCCCTGCGATGGTTTATGCGCTTT
>JBBQOJ010000403.1:0-4059 GCA_038330815.1 Chitinophagales bacterium
ACTATCAAGCCAATAAAAACAAAGAAAGACTATCAGGAGGCTTTAGCCAGACTTGAAATAATTTTTGATACGAAGAAAGGCACTTCTAAAGGAGACGAACTAGAAATTTTGGGTATGTTGGTTGACAATTTCGAGCGTAAGTATTTCCCAGTTGGATTTCCTGACCCTATTGAAGCCATTAAATTTAGAATGGAACAATTAGGTTACAACCAGTCAGACTTAGCAAAGGTTGTAGGACTTAAAGTAGGGCAAGCGAAATTCTAAACAGAAAAAGAAAGCTATCACTTGAAATGATTAGACAAATTCATGACAGACAAAATATTCTTACAGAAGTTTTGATTCAACATACTAAATAAAGTACTTCATCCAATAATGCTTGCCGCAATTGTGGCATGACTCGTTTAAAAAAAACATTCCGGGAATTTTATCATCTTATTTCTCACAGGCATTACCACCTGGGACGGTTTTAAAAGCCCACAACTGACGGCAATGCAAAAGGGAGGGCCGGGTATACACCACCGAAATTCATTTCGGGGTTACAAAATAAGGCAAGCATATGGCTTTTTTAATTTGTCAAAGTAGAAACTAAGCAATCACACATAATATTGCTGTCATAGTTATGCATTGTATTATTTTTGCCCCATGTATCAATCGTCCAGTTATGCTCCTTCCGTGGAAGGAGGTACTATCTTAGCCATAGAATCGTCCTGTGATGAAACAGCGGCGGCGGTTTGCAGGAATGGAAAAATTTTGTCGAATATTATTGCCAGTCAGAAAGTGCATGAAAAATACGGCGGCGTGGTGCCAGAACTGGCCAGCCGGGCGCATTTGCAACATATTGTGCCCGTGGTGGACCAGGCCATGCAGCAGGCCGGATGTAGTTTGGGGGACATCGATGCCATTGCATTTACGCAATCACCCGGGTTGATCGGTTCCCTGCTGGTAGGGGTGCAGTTCGCCAAATCATTGGCATTGGCGCTTAATAAACCATTGATAGCCGTACACCATATGCAGGCGCATGTGCTGGCTAACCTGATACCGGAGCATCGGCCAACTTTCCCCTTTCTATGCCTGACCGTTAGTGGGGGGCATACCCAGATCGTTTTGTGTACGTCGCCCACGCAAATGGCCGTGGTTGGAGAAACCATCGATGATGCTGCCGGGGAAGCCTTTGACAAAACAGCCAAGTTATTAGGACTGCCCTACCCTGGTGGCCCCTTGATAGACCGGTATGCAAAAGAAGGAAACCCAAAAAGATTTAAGTTCCCAGAACCGCAGGTGGCAGGTTTGAATTTTAGTTTTAGCGGCCTTAAGACTGCGGTGCTCTATTTTTTAAAAAATGCGGGTACCTCCACGGTGTTCAAGGAAGAGTTTACTGCTACGGAGGAAATGAGGGCCGGCTTTATTGCAGAAAACCTGCCTGATATTTGCGCCTCCCTGCAGGATCGTATTGTGAGCATTTTGATTAACAAACTAAAGAAGGCAGCGCTGGAATACAATATTAACCGGGTATGCATTGCCGGTGGGGTAAGTGCCAACAGTGGCCTGCGCGGTGCCCTGCAACAAACCGGTGAAAAGCTGGGTTGGCAAACTTTTATACCTGCTTTTGAATATTGTACCGACAATGCCGCCATGATTGCGATCACGGCTTATTACAAATACCAGGCAAAGGATTTTGCCGGACTGGATGCCCGCCCCTCCGCCAGGGCAGCCTGGTGATGGTATCAGGCAGTTGTATAGGCAGGGCCAACTTTATCATTTCAATGTAATACTCATCAATAAAAGCACCCTTGGCGAATTCCTATTTCCGGTTTAAACAGTTCACGGTTCAGCAGGAGCATTGTGCCATGAAGGTGGGCACCGATGCCTGTATATTTGGGACTTATATGGCCGCCTACTGCACACAACGTAAACCCCCACCCGCTCACCTGCTGGATATTGGCACAGGAACGGGCCTGCTTTCGATGTTGATCGCCCAACAAATTACGGCCCGCATTGATGCGGTAGAAATGGATGCCGGTGCCTTTGAACAGGCGAAGGAAAATTTTCGGCAGTCGCCTTTTGCCGGCCGGCTCAACGCCTGCCATGGCGACATTCTGCATTTTAGTACCGGGGAAAAATATGATGGTATTATTACTAACCCGCCGTTTTATGAGGGTGACCTGAAATCGGGTAACAAAAAAAAAGATGCGGCACGGCACGAGGATACCCTCACCCTGGAACAACTTTTTTCGGTAGTTGATGGTTTGCTGGCGCCTGGTGGTTTCTTTGCCGTTTTGTTGCCCTACCAACGAATAGGGTATGTTCAGCAATTGGTTGAAGCAGCCCGCTTCTTCCTGTGGGAGGAATTATTGATACAACATTCTGCCGCTCATCCATTTTCCCGGGCGGTACTAATTTTTGGACGGCAATGGCAGGCGGTTGTTAAACGTCAACTCGCTATTACCCACAACAAAAGTGGCTATTCCCCCGCCTTTACGGCGTTGTTAAAAGAATATTACCTGAAATTATAAACGGCCTCCTGCTAACTTCAGAAAGCAGGTTTAAAAGCCGGCATACGCTTTCATGTAAGCGTACTCGTTCGTTAGGTTGCCTTCCTTTACGATGGTGGCTTTTTCGATGGTATTACTGCCACCGGTGCGGATATCTTCCAGTACATACTTAATGAGTTGTTCGCCAAAATACCTGCTGGCATCACGTGGAAGTTCGTTGGGTAAATTGCCTACCGCCATCACATCCACCGAACCGGGCAGGTAGGGCGCAGTGCGTTGCAACGTAACTTTATCAACGCCATACACCGGCGCCTCAATGGTTGCGTCCCCCAGGTTACAGGGTATCGACCCCCCTTTGTCATCGGTGATATCAGCGATGGTACAAATGCGAAAACCCGGCTGCTGCAGGTGATGGTTTTTAAAAAGGCGGGGAATACCCTGGTGCCAGTATACCCCGTTAATGAGGAGGTCTGTTTTATCAAGGTAATCCACAAACAGGCAATCGTAGTTTTCGGGATGAAGATGGAAGTCTTCCCTGTGATAAGTGCCGGTTGTTTTATGGGCATATAAATCAACGCCCTTTAGATGTACGTACACCGGGTAGGTAAATTCCCTATCCAGGTAATCAGCCGGTTCTACTTCATGAATGCCCAGCAGGTTCATTATCTCCAGCACGCCGTGTGCCACCCGGCCACTACCCGTTACCGTTATTTTCATCACCGGTACTTTTAAACCAAAATAAGTATGCACCAGTTTCTGAAAACTGTTTACCGTACCTACCCGTTGTAGCTTAAAAAGCCCGGTGCGGTTGCCATAAGCCAACATGCCATTGTGTGCGCCAACAATCCCGGCAAAAAATCCGAAGCCAATAATACGGGTACCATCCTGGTGCTCGAGGCACTCGTAATCTACCAACGTAATTTTGTGGGCAATGATAGCCTGTAGCAGGGCCTGGTTATAGGGTTGTAACTTTTTTGTATGAGAAAAGAACAGGTAGGTCTTGCCTGGCAGCAGCATGGCGACCGGCACTTCTTTAATACCCATCAATACCGTGCAGGCGGAGAGGTCGTCCATTACCGCTACCCCTGCCATTAAATATTCTTTATCGCTGTAGCAGCGGATAGTGCTGGGCTGCACCATGATTTTTATATCACTGAAATTTTTCTGCAACCATTTACATTGGGCAGGCGTAAGCGCCACGCGGCTGTCGGCCGGCACTTTACCCTCCCTGATTAATCCTATTACTAGCATCCGGCATTATTTATAATATTGCAATGTAGTGATTGTAAATTATCTACCCCGCCCGGTGGTGACGAAAATAAAACAGGCTTGGGGTTAGTGGTACTTCCAGGGCGGGTATCTTTGCACTATGAATTATTTTGAGCTATTTGGGCTACCCGTGGATGTTAAGGTGGATAAGGCGGCACTGAATAAACAGTACATTGCCCTGCAGAAAAAGTTTCATCCCGATTTTCATACCGGCTCTGGGGAAGCGGAACAAATGGCTGCGCTGGAGCAGACCTCGCTGGCCAACCAGGCGTTAAAAGTATTGCAGCAGCCCGATCTT
>JBBQOJ010000404.1:0-4053 GCA_038330815.1 Chitinophagales bacterium
CTTCATACGGCATAATGGAAGCCATCTGCCCGTAGATTTTTTTTAATCACAGTATTCATACAATCATTTAAAAATCATAGTTCAAAAAAAACTTAAAATCTTACGTATCAATCCATCACGCTCTTCTTCCAGTTTTAAAATATCAGTGCTTACTTCTTCAATACTGCGCAATGGCTTGTGCCGGTAGAAATATCTTGAACTATGATTGGTAAATGATTTCATGATGAACTTTGATTTTTAGATTTTGGTTTCTTCCCTTTTTTTGAACTGGAGCGACGTATTTCCGAAATTGATTAATAATCCTATTGGCATTCCATAAGCCTCCAGGTAATTAATCGCCTGCGCGAGGTGAACATCATCTAACTGTGAAGTTGCTTTTATTTCCACCATTATTTTTCCAGCCACAAAAAAATCCACTCTCCTTGTTCCAATATCCTGCCCTTTATATTGTAAAGTCATCTCCTTCTCTCGTTCATGCTCCAGATTTTGTAAATTCATTTCAATAGATAAAGCTCTCTGATAAATCAGCTCCTGAAATCCATTGCCTAAATATTTATGGACTTCCATAGCACAGCCAATTATTTTGCCTGTCAATTCGCTGTCGGGATACTCGTTTTTAATCACAGTATTCATACAATCATTTAAAAATCATAATTCAAAACAAACTTAAAATCTTACGTATCAATTCATCACGCTCTTCTTCCAGTTTTAAAATATCTGTGCTCACTTCTTCAATACTCCGCAATGGCTTGTGCCGGTAGAAATATCTTGAACTATGATTGGTAAATGATTTCATGATGAACTTTGATTTTTAGGTTTTGGTTTCATCACTCTTTTGAACTGGAGCGACGTATTTCCGAAATTGATTAATAATCCTATTGGCATTCCATAAGCCTCCAGATAATTAATCGCCTGCGCGAGGTGTACATCTTCGTAAAACACATAACCAGAAGACTGGCGCAAACCATTATCATCCCATTCGGTAAATGTGGCTTCGTCTTTTTGAAAAGCCAGTTCTTCCAATACCCTGTCTTTGGTAGGTTCCAGCAGGGCATCCAGCCTGCGAAGCACTACCATGGGAAGTATTACATCCCGGTATTTTCCTCTTACATATACATCACGGAGACAGTCATCTGCAATTGACCAAATAAAGGAAACTAATTTGTTATGGATAGCCGCGTTCATTCAATCAGGCTTTTAGGGTAAAGTGATTATAAATTTCATTGTTTAGATCGGCATCCTAAGTTAATTCAATCAATCGGTGATATTGTTATACTCAAAAATTTAATGTGGTCGGAATTAATGAATTGCTGTTAATAAAAAATTGAAAAGTTATCCATACAGTATAAGGCATAAAACACATTTAAAAGATGGTTATCCAGTAAAATATGAATTGTTGCACTGTGCAGCATTTGTAGTTGATGAAATTTCATTATCTCATAAATCCCAAATGAACATTGCAACAAAGCACCTTTTAACAGGCAAGCGAAAAGAGTATGAATAATGGAATTGCCAGGGACGCTGATTGCGGTATGATACTATCGTACCGAGGTTGCAAGCTGGTAACTATGCTATTAAAGATTGAGTGTTTGCCGGGATACACTTATACTAACAAACAAAGCATTGGTTTCACTGCGATGCTTTTGCAACCAGGCAGGGCAGGACGGCCTGGCAAGTTCAATCTTTGAAATAGGATTAACGGGAAAAGCAAAGCGAGGAAGAACCAGGAAACTGCTTGTTTATTACAAACCAATAATAATTAACATTAAAGCCATACCTAAAACAAGAAAACCGGCAATGTAAGTCATGGACAAGGAACCGGTTGCGGGGAAAGTTAAACGGAGCCACCTGGTGACACAGTTTAAGGAATTTACCAAAAATTCACAGGTACGTACAAAGGAGATCGAAGCCAGGGCAACGTTTATGGTTAACAGTTGCAATTTGAAAGCTAAAGGCCACGATTATTGGGAACGGCTGTTTATTAAAGTCGTAATAAACGAGCCCTTCAGGAGACGGCCGATAAATATGAAAAGAAAAAAAGGCTTACCCTTACCGTCCCAAGAGGTAAATACATTAGCCCGTAGCATATTGGCCGGTTTAACAGCCTGCTTGTATGCAAATGGCTAAAAATAAAAAGGGTTCCAATTGCTTGAAACCCTTGTTGTTGGCTGCTCCCCCTGCCCGACTTGAACGGGCGACCCTCTGATTAACAGTCAGATGCTCTAACCAACTGAGCTAAGGAGGAATTTCCCTTTTTTAATCGGGAGGCAAAAATAAGGCATTTTAATTTTCTACAAAAAATAAAAATGCTTTTTCTACCAAATGAACCCTTTATTTTCTTCAAAGCCGATAAAAATTCCATCTGGCCGCATCTCTACCGGGTAGGTCACCAAATAATATCCTTCCCCACTCACATTGCGGCCATTGACCAAACTAAATTTATACCGGTGGAGAGGACATACCATATTACCCAGGGAATCTACATAACCATCCGATAGTATCCCTCCTGCATGCGGGCATTTGCTGGCACAAGCCGCAACCTTATCCTGGTGCACTACAATACAAACCGATTTTCCGCCAACGCTTACTTCACACATTCCATTGCCAGCCACCTTAAATTCACCAATGCTTTCTGCCAGCTTATGCCACCGATAACTTTTTTTCTTCATCCCATTTAATTATTCATCATACCCCCTATTGGAATAATGAAAATTTAATAATTGCTTTGGTACAGGCCCAATTTCAATTCTTTTATTCACCAAACTCCCTGGCGGCCTGTCTATGTTTGGCGGAGTCAGCCTAATCACCAAAGTAGCATTAGTAGAAAAACTCCGCGCGGTAAGGATAGCGCACCTGGTACATGTCGCGTACTTTATTTAATATGGTTTGACGCAAACCATCAATATTGGTTTTTTCAGTAGCAGAAACAAATACACAATTATCTTTTGTTTCATTTTGCCAGCGTTGCTTTAAGTCAATAAGGATATCCTGCTTTACTTCAGGCTCCAACCATTGATCAAACGCTTCCGCTTCGTATTTATCCATTTTATTAAAAATGGTGACGGTAGGTTTTTCTGAAGCACCTAATTCAGCAAGGGTTTTATTTACCACCGCCAGTTGCTCTTCGTATTGGGGGTGCGAAATATCCACCACATGCAGTAAAATATCCGCTTCTCTTACCTCATCTAACGTACTTTTAAAACTTTCTACCAGGTGATGGGGTAACTTGCGGATAAATCCTACCGTATCACTTAATAAAAAAGGCGTTTGTTCAAACACCACTTTGCGGGTGGTAGTGTCTAAGGTGGCAAATAACTTATTTTCTGCAAATACCTCGCTCTTACTAAGCAGGTTCATAATGGTCGACTTACCTACATTGGTATATCCTACAAGGGACACCCTGATAAATTCACCCCGTTCCTGCCGCTGCGTAAACGACTGACGATCAATTTCGGTAAGCCGTTTTCTCAGTAAACTAATTTTATCCTTTACAATACGACGGTCCGTTTCAATCTCCGTTTCACCCGGGCCCCTGGTGCCTACGCCGCCGCCCTGTCTTTCCAAATGCTTCCACATCCCCTTCAGCCGGGGTAAAATATATTGATATTGGGCCAATTCTACCTGGGTTTTTGCCTGGGCCGTTTTAGCCCGGCTGGCAAATATGTCCAATATCAAATCACTTCGATCAATGGTTTTAACACCCAGTTCCTTTTCTATGTTTTGTATTTGCGAACCGGTTAATTCATCATCAAAGATTACCAATTCCACATCACTGTGCAGGCTAACGTACGTTTTAATTTCCTGTAGTTTACCTTTTCCTACAAAAGTCCGGCTATCCGGATGAGGCAATTTTTGAATAAACCGCTTCACCGCCAGCACACCGGCGGTTTCGGATAAGAAGGCAAGTTCGTCAAGGTATTCGTTGAGTTGCTGTTCCGACTGATTGGAAGTAACCACCCCCACCAATACCGTCTTTTGTTCCTGCCTGAGTTGTTTTTTATCTATCAAAATTTTTTAATTTAATCTTTATTTTGCCATGATTATTTATCAATT
>JBBQOJ010000405.1:0-4052 GCA_038330815.1 Chitinophagales bacterium
GTTATCAACCACCACCAACTACATTGGGCCATCACCGGCGATGAAACCTTGCCGTTGCTGGTATTTGTACATGGTTCGCCAGGTAGTTGGAGCAACTACGCTGCCTATATGTACGACCCCGATCTTCAAAAGAAATTCAGGATGATGAGTATCGACCGGCCAGGGTTTGGGTACAGTGAATTTGGCCGGCCAATGCACCTGGAGGAACAATCCAGGTTGTTCATTTCCCTGATCGCTGCCCATACCAACCACCAACCGGTTTTTCTTGCCGGGCATTCTATTGGCGGCCCCATTGTGGCGCAAATGGCAGTGATTAATCCAGGCCAGTTTAAAAAGATCGTAATTATGTCGGGTTCCATTTCTCCCTATCTTGAAAAACCGGAACGCTGGCGATCGATGGTAGACAATACGGTGCTTCGGAAATTTTTACCGGGCGCCTTTGCACCCAGCAATACGGAGATCATCTGGTTTAAAAAAGATTTATATCAACTCGAAACTACCTTGCCACTCGTTACCTCAGGACTGGTATTTATTCATGGTGACAAAGATAGCTGGGTGCCCATTGGTAATGTGCAATATGGTATAGAAAAAATGAGCAATGCCAAAAGTGTTCAGTCTGATACATTGAAGGGCGAGGGCCACTTCATTCCCTGGAGAAAATTCAATGAAATAAAAGCAATATTGCTGGGCCTTTATTGAGCTGGTTCCTTACTCTTTTGATGGAATCATCGCTTTGTAAATCGCTTCATGAATCGCGGGACGAACATTCATCTTCAATAACAACCCCGGATCACCGCCTTCTTTTACAGTAACGCGGTTACTTAAAAACACATACACCAGTTTCTTTTCCGGGTCTACCCAGGTGCAAGTGCCGGTAAAGCCCGTATGGCCAAAGCTTTTGGGCGAAGCCGATAGGGTAGGATAGGGTTCCGGGCGTTTGTCGTTGTCTTTTTCCGGCTTGTCAAAGCCATATCCCCTTCGACTGGTTTTGCTATGATAGCCTGTAAACAGGTCAACGGTTTCTTTTGATAAATAACGTTTGCCATTAAACTCACCACCATTTAACAACATCTGCATAATTACGGCAATATCATAAGCAGTGCTGAATAATCCCGCATGCCCGGCCACGCCACCAAACATGGCCGCCCCCGGGTCATGTACAAAGCCCCGTACCTGTTGCCGGCGAAACTGCTTTTCAACTTCTGTTGGTGCAATACGGCTCAACGGAAGGTACTCTGTTGGTTTAAATCCTGCGGAAACCAGCGACAACGGGGTATAAAAAGTTTGCTTTGCATATTCATTCAGCGGCATGCCGCTTAGCGCTTCCACTATCTTTCCCAGGAAGATAAAATCATTGTCACTGTAAATGTACTTGCCCCTGGTTGCCAGCGGGCTATTTAAAATTCGCTGAAACATACTGTCGTTGTAGTCGTTCCGCAGGTAAAGGTTATTGGCTACTTTAATATTAAAGAGGCTTGACTTACCTGTACTAAAATATTTTGAAGAAGCGGCTCCGGATGTTTCAAGCGTCTCGCGATAAAAAGGGATATAGGCTACCAATCCTGCCTCATGCAATAAAATATCCTCGATCAACAAATTCGCCTTGTTAGTGCCCCTCACCATCGGCAGGTAATCGCCCAATGTTTTTTTCAAACTAATTTTGCCCTGGTCGTACAATTTCATGATAGAAATGGTGGTTGCGCAAATTTTGGTCACCGAGGCCATATCGTACGCCGATTCAATGGTAACTGGTTCGGCCTTATCATAATTATAATGGCCAAAGGCTTTGTGGTAGGCAATCTTGCCATCCTTTACCACCAATACCACGCAGCCTGGTGCGGCTTCTTTGTCGATGGCATTGTTGGCAATGGAATCAATCTTATTCAATTGTACAATATCCAGTCCCAGTTCATCGGCATTGGAGCCTGGCAGGAAAGGCGCCTTGGTTTGCAGGCCCGAACCATAAGGATAGGCATTACAAACGGTGACCGGCAAACTCCCCCTGGCTGCAATTTTTCCCTGTAACAAATCGGCGGCGGCTTCGTGTATAATGTCATCATCCTCGTAACAGGCCACCAGGTTAGGCGCGCCACAGAAATTTTTAATAGCGTACGGGTTACCAAAAACCAGGGTAGCTGAGGGGATGGTTGCCTGTAACTGTTTTGCGAGGTCGATGGCAAAACTACTGATACCAAAATTTCTTGCGGGAGTACGGTTAAAGGCGTGTATGCCAATGATTACTTTTTTATAGTTGGTTTTAACTAATTCAACGGTGGAGGCAATGCGGGAAGCATCCTGCAGATAGTTAAAGTAAAATACATCCGCATTGTAATCTGCACTAAGGCGTTTTGCCAGTCCGTTTTCGGTGCTTACACCAATGGCTACATACACCACATCTCCCTTTTTATCGTTGCTGGAGGGTGTCAGGGAAAAGAAGCCATCGTTTTTGTTGCTTAAAACCGTCAGTGCATTTTCGGCGATGAGTTTTCGCATACCCTCCACTTTGCTGTTAAGGTCAGCAGTAAGGTTACCGGTTGCAATTGGTTGCCACGCTGCCAGTCCGTACTGGTATTTTGCCAACAGCACTTTTTTACAATGCGTGGCAATATCATCCCAACTTAAGCGGCCGTCAGCTATCGCTTCCTTTATTTTTTCGATGGCCAGGGGAACGTCACCCGGCAAACAAAGCATGTCGTTCCCCGCTATCAGCGATTCTACGGAGGCTTCCCCATCGGGAAAGAATTTTTTTACGCCCTGCATTTCCAGTGCATCGGTGAAGGTGAGGCCCTGGTAGCCGAGCTGGTTGCGCATGAGTTCGGTTACATTTTTTTTGGAAATAGATGTGGCGCGGTTGGCAGCAGCATCAATGGCGGGAATGTACAAATGGGCGATCATTACACTGCCGACGCCGGCTTTAAAAATTTCACGAAAGGGATATAGTTCCAGCGAATCCAGCGCCTGCATCGATTTATTAATTACCGGTAAATCATAATGAGAATCCACGGAAACATCCCCATGGCCGGGAAAATGTTTGGCGCAGGCCATCACGCCCATATCCTGCATCCCTTTCATATACTGGATGCCAAAGCTCGCCACTTTGTATTTATCTTCCCCAAAACTACGGTCATTAATCACCGGATTATCAGGGTTATTATTTACATCCACTACCGGGGCATAATTTACCTGTATGCCCACCCGCTTACATTGTTCCGCCACTACCTGTCCATATTGATAAACAATCTGCAGGTCGGGCACGGCACCCAACATCATCTGGTGGGGCAAGGGCAACACGCTATCGATCATGCGCATACCAACACCCCATTCCGCATCAATACACATTAAAATGGGGGTTTTTGCAACTGCCTGTAACTTGTTGATAACAGTTGCCTGCTTCACCGGGCTTCCCTGGAAAAGGCAGATGCCCCCAATGTTATACTGTCGCACCAGGCTATCTACTTTATCTTCAAAAAAAATGGCTGTTTTGGTTTTGGAATCATAGGTAGATAACCGCACTACCATCAACTGGGCAATCTGTTCATCGCGACTAAGGGTATTAAAAACGCTGTCCACCCAGGCGGCCGCTGTTGCTGTAGCGGGCACAGGGTAACGGGGTGTCGAAATTTTTGTATTGCCTAAAATTATTGCTGAGCAAAGGAGTAATAACACTTTCATCATAATTGGGTAAATCTAGACGCGCAAAATAAGAAGATTTGCAGAGTTACCGGCGCAGAATAATTATTTTAACTTTATGCCATCTCTATCGCCGAAGAATATCGTCCTTTTTACCCTTTCGATGATTACTGCCAATGGGAGGTTTGAAGGGAGTTGTTTCGGAGGATGCTTTATTCGATGAGACCGGGGCCAGGCCCTGTTCATTAATGGGTATCAACACTGTTGGGTGTTGAAATTTAAGGGCTTTCGGAAAATACAGAACCTGCAAAGTATAGCCTCAGAACTCCTTACTTGCCATATAAAAAAGAATAAATTTTCGTAAAATAAAAGAATACTTAAATTGGGTAATGCAATTGATGTTACCCATATTTCCTACGGAC
>JBBQOJ010000406.1:0-4031 GCA_038330815.1 Chitinophagales bacterium
TATCAACCGCACAGATTGGCCAGGCCATCCGTACCGGTTTGTTTGGCCGCGAAATTTCAAAAATAAAAGACGGAAAAGAAGAATATAAAATACAGTTGCGTAACAATGAAATGCAACGCAATGATCTTTCCAGCCTGTTAAACATGCGGGTGTCGTTTAGAGATATGGCTAGTGGGGGAGCGGTAAAGAATATTCCGATCAGCGCCCTGGTTACAGTAGAGCCTACCAGCACTTTCGGTAGTGTAAAACGCAAAAATCAAAAGCGCCTGATTACCCTTCGGTCCAATGTACTTACTACACAAGGGTACAACGCTACCACCGTTAACCAGGAGATTACCCGCCACATCAACAACTTTACCAAAAGGTCGGATGGGGTAACTATAAAACAAACAGGAGAAGGGGAACAGCAGGCAGAAACCGGTGCATTTTTGTTGAAGGCCCTTGTAATTGCATTGATGATTATATTATTCGTACTGGTGCTGCAGTTTAACAGTGTAAGTAAACCCATTATCATTCTTACAGAAATTATCTTTAGTGTGATTGGGGTGTTACTTGGATTTTCCATCACCGGTATGGAAGTGTCGGTACTGATGACAGGATTGGGTATTGTAGGCCTGGCAGGTATTGTGGTTAAAAATGGTATCCTGGTAATTGAATTTGCAGATGAATTGAGAAGCCGCGGTATGAAGACGAGAGAAGCTGTAATACAAGCCGGTAAAACCAGGATCATACCTGTATTGTTAACCGCCCTGGCCGCTATACTGGCATTCATACCTATTGCCGTAGGATTTAATATCAACTTTGTTACCCTGTTTTCTGATTTAAATCCGCATATCTTTTTTGGTGGTGATAACGTAGCTTTCTGGAAGCCATTAAGCTGGACCATCATTTTTGGTTTGACCTTTGCCTTTTTTATGACGCTGGTAATTGTACCTGCTATGTACCTGATTGCAGAACGTTTAAAACGGCCGATGCGCAATATGTATGGCGGAAAGTGGATCAGCTTTATGGGTATCCCGCCATTGATCTTTTTGTTTATGCAATTAAGGGGGGTTCCGGAAATTCGACACCAACGCGCCGTTAACCGGAGAAAAAGAATATTAACAAACGACGCTGCCTCCAGTGAAAAATGGCTCGGTAGCTGGTTGTAACGTATAAAATTTACATTTAAAATGCTGGCAGTTAGCCGGCATTTTTTTTACGCTCACCGCCCGGCGGTGGATAACACCGTTAATAATTTTTTTAAATTGAATAGGGGCTTAATTTTTACCTTCACAAAAAATAACCAGCATGCGAACAAATCACGAAATCGATTACAAAATTCATGGGGAAGAGCTTCAGTTTGTGGAAATTGAATTAGACCCTATGGAAACTGCCATTGCAGAAAGCGGGGCGTTTATGATGATGGACAATGGCATTGAGATGCAAACCATATTTGGCGATGGGAGCCAGCAACAATCGGGTGGTATTTTGGGAAAGCTGATGAGTGCGGGAAAGCGGTTACTCGTTGGCGAAAGTTTATTTATGACAGCCTTCACCAATACTGGCCAGGGTAAGAAGAAGGTAAGTTTCGCTTCCCCTTATACCGGCAAAATTATTGTCTTCGACCTGAAGGAATTAGGAGGCAAGATTATAGCGCAGAAGGATGCATTTCTATGTGCTGCCAAGGGTGTTAGCATCGGCATCGAATTTCAACGACGGTTGGGTACCGGCATTTTTGGTGGGGAGGGCTTTATTATGCAAAAACTGGAGGGCGATGGACTTGCTTTTGCACATGCAGGTGGTTATATTGTAGAGCGTACCCTTGCGGCCGGAGAACTGGTAAAGGTAGATACTGGCTGCGTGGTGGCGTATACCGCGGGTATTGATTTTGACATTGAAATGGTGAGGGGGATAAAAAACTTTATGTTTGGTGGCGAAGGATTGTTTTTTGCCGTGTTACGTGGCCCCGGTAAAATATGGTTACAGTCGCTGCCCATCAGCCGGCTGGCTGGACGCATAATGCAGTACGGTACATACAAGCGAAAAGAAGAGGGGAGTATTCTGGGAGGCATTGGCAATTTGCTGGATGGAAGGGAGTAGCCCGCCATTGGGGATAGACTGCTGTATATCGCATTGCACTTATTCATTGACCCACATTGCTTTGAATGATGAACGATGGTTGATGTAAAATGAGGTGGATACGCTTTTCCTTTATGCTGCCCTGCAGTTAATGCGATGCATCATTAACTGCAGGGCCTTGTTGAAACCAGTAAAAGAAATCGGCCAATTTATGCCATTGCTGCAGGCAAATGGGGAGCTGGATGTACACTTATTACATGGCGTTCATTTGATCGAGTTCCCATATCCTAATTACTTGCTACCATGTTTCACCCCGGTTTTCGTTGGTGTTCCAGTTTTCTTTTCATTATTCACGCAGGCAGTGCACCAAAGAAAAAAAAATTTGGTCGTGTAATTTCTATAATCGTATATTTGCGATATAAGATTATAAAAATGGCGATTAATAAAAAAGAAGCATTCACCAAAAAAGAACAAGACCTGGCAGCATTTGCAAAAGCCATTGCCCACCCGGCCAGGATTGCCATTTTAAAAGTACTGGCGCAGCACAATGAATGCATCTGCGGCGAAATTGTAGAAGTATTGCCGCTTGCCCAATCCACGGTGTCCCAACATCTGAATGAATTGAAAAAAGCTGGCCTTATTAATGGCACTGTGGATGGCCCCCGTAATTGTTATTGTATCAACTGGAAAGCATTTGAAAAATTTAACCAGGAGTTTAGTGGTTTGTTTACCAAATTGAAGGAGCGGAATGAAAAAGCATGTTGTTAACCTTTAAAATATATATGTTATGCAAACAGATAATGAAATCAAGGAAATGGTGAGGCAGAAATACAGTGCCATTGCCTTACAGGATAAAGCAACCAACGCATCTTCCTGCTGTGGAGCCGGGGGCTGTAGTACGGAAGTGTACAATATTATGAGTGATGATTATAGCGAGCTGGATGGCTATGCACCCGATGCAGACCTGGGCCTCGGTTGCGGATTACCAACTGCCTTTGCTGACATTAAGCCGGGGGATACGGTGATCGACCTGGGTAGTGGCGCCGGCAATGATTGTTTTATTGCACGTAAACAAACCGGCGAAAAAGGAAAAGTCATAGGTATTGATTTCACCGAAGCAATGATTAATAAAGCGAGGGGAAATGCGGATAAACTGGGCTTTCAAAATGTAGAATTCCGGCAGGGCGATATCGAAAAAATGCCGGTGGCGGACGGCGCGGCCGATGTGGTGGTTAGCAATTGTGTATTGAACCTGGTACCCGGCAAAGCTGCCGTTATCAATGAAATATACAGGGTATTAAAACCGGGCGGTCATTTTTCCATTTCTGATATTGTACTCGAAGGCGAATTACCCACCAGGTGGAAGGAGGTAGCTGAACTATACGCCGGCTGTGTATCAGGGGCCATTCAAAAAGAGGGATACCTTCAATTGATTGCCAATGCGGGGTTTACCAATATTGTGCTGCAAAAAGATAAGCCTATCCACATTCCCGGTGATATATTAAGTAACCATCTATCAGCGGCGGAAATAATGGCGTATAAAAAGGGAGGCACAAAAATATCCAGTATAACCGTGTATGCCGACAAGCCGGGTGTTGCCACTGCCAACTGCTGTACACCTGGCCAGGGATGTTGCTAATATCCCACCTCTCATTGAAAATATAATGTTTATATGAGTACTCCTTCATCAAACATAACTGCCACCCGCGGGGTAAAAAAAATATTGTTTGTTTGTATCGAAAACAGCAACCGTTCGCAGATAAGCCAGGCATTTGCCAAACTACCTGGTGATAGCGACGTAGAAGCTCATAGTGCGGGTAGCAAACCCAGTGGTGTTGTAAATCCCAAAGCAATTGCCGCTATGAAAGAACTTGGCTGCAACCTAACCACCCATGATAGTAAAAGACTGCAGGAAGTGGCCGCGTTTGCGCCTTTCGACGCAGTAGTCACCATGGGGTACTCAGATGCCT
>JBBQOJ010000407.1:0-4028 GCA_038330815.1 Chitinophagales bacterium
TTCATTTCCGGCTGGTTAAGCGCCTTGCCTGCTTTAATGGCCTGCTGCCACGACAGGGAGCGAAGCAATTTTTCCCGCTTGCTGTATTTCAAATCATTGCTAAAATGTTTGTATTGCTCCAGCATCTTTTCAATGGCAACTTTTTCATTGCCCTGGTCTACATCTGCAGGCGTGCCCTGTATTACAAACGTATTGTTGCCAAAGGGTTCCAGGTGGTAACCCAGGTAATGCAGGTCGGGCAACAGGTCGTTCAACAGCACCACATCCTGCGGGGCCAATTCCATTGTTTGTGGAAAAAGGCTTTGTTGAATAGCGATCGGGCGGCCATCCAATGCTCTTAAAAACCGTTCATACAGGATGCGTTCATGTGCATTTTGCTGGTGAATCACAATAAAACCGGCATCATTTTGTGCCACAATATAGGTATGGTGCAACTGTTGCAAGGGAGTCCCCTCCTGCAACTGCACCCGCTTTTCCGTATACAGTGAGGGTGGGGTATTATCGGTACTGGTGGTTGAAGCGGGTGGCAACATATCCGGTGTAAGGGGCCGCTGGTCTTTGGGCATGGGTTCATAAAAATCCCGCCAATGCTTTAACTCACTTTTGTTTTCGATAAAATGTGCCTGGTTTTTCTGGGAGAAAGTATTGTACAGGGAAGAAGAAGCAACGGATGATTTCCGCTCTTCCGTAAATGGCTTACTTACTGCATCAAGGCGCTGTATGGAAGAATCCAGTTCAAAATCCAGCGTTGGAGCGATACTAAATTGCGCCAGCGCATGCTTTACGGCGCTTTGCACAAATGCATAGACGATCTTCTCATCCTCAAATTTTATTTCCTGCTTGGTGGGATGTACATTGATATCCAGTTGCGCCGGATCAAGGTCGATGAACAGCGCATACATGGGGAAACTGTCTTTCGCAATCATCGAATTAAACGCTCCCATTACGGCATGATTGAGGTAAGCACTTTTTATAAAACGATTGTTAACAAAAAAGTATTGATCTCCCCTGGTTTTTTTTGCGGTTTCAGGCTTCCCTACAAAACCGTAAATATTCATATAATCAGTTTGCTCCTGCACACTTACCAGCTTTGCATTATAACTGTTGCCCAAAATTTGTACAATGCGTTGTTTAAGGGTGCCTCTTTCCAGGTGAAATACCTGCTGGCCATTGCTGGTGAGGGAAAAGAATATATCCGGGAAAGCCATGGACACCCTTACAAATTCATCAACAATAGCCCTTAGCTCGGAAGGGTTGCTTTTTAAAAAATTCCGTCGTGCCGGCACATTGAAAAATAAGTTTTTCATGGCAATGCTGGTACCTTGCTCCATGGCAATCAATTCTTGCTTTTTTACCAGGCTATTTTCAATCTCGATATAGGTACCGGCAGTGCCTGTTTCCTTTTTTGATTTTAACTCTACCTGGGCCACGGCTGCAATACTGGCCAATGCCTCGCCCCTGAAACCCATGGTTTTGATATGAAATAAATCTTCGATATTGCGTATTTTGGAAGTGGCATGTCGTTCAAAACTCATCCGGGCATCCGTTTCACTCATCCCCTTTCCATTGTCGATCACCTGTACAAGGGCTTTCCCGGCATCATTTACCACCAGTTTTATGTCGGTGGCGCCGGCATCCACTGCATTTTCCAGCAACTCTTTTACCGCACTGGCGGGACGTTGAATTACCTCACCGGCTGCAATCTGGTTAGCAATATGATCGGGTAACAGTTGAATGATATCTGGCAAAATAAGTCGGTTGATTTTTGGCAAAATTACGTAGGATTGGGTGGTTATAGAGAAATGGGGGGAAAGATTTAGCCTGCAACCTGCTTGCTGCACTAATAGCCTATCAAAAAGGAGATAATGCAATCTCTTTAATGAATTCAAATTATCAGCCTGAAAATCAGATACCTGCTCTAAAATATTTTTTTTGCCTGCTTCGGAGACAGATTGAGATTAATGTAACTTTTCGACAGGGTAGCCTACCTCTAATAGCCTAACACATTTAATCTACTGCAACATGAACAATACTTCAAAAGAGATGACAACTTTGGGAACGCACTGCAAAAAAGGTGTCACCGCTAGAGGTGGTTGCTTTGAAAGGAAGGACTGATCAGTACTGCTATTCATACATTGTATGGTTGAACTGAGGTAGCAATAAAAAAGGATGGTATTAAAAATTTCGAAAGCAAATCCCAACAGCCTTCTTTGTTGGACAATCTTTCCCGGAGTTGTGAAACACCTATTGCTAGATCAAATGATTGGCAAACTTCATCTTCTTAAATCTGATTTGGTTATTAGCCTCTTTGTATGACGGATATGCAAAACCCTAATAAAAGTAGGTTTAATGCGATAAATGATCCGGTAATTCCCCTCAATTAATTCACATGTTAACTCGTCGTTTAATTCAGGAACTAACCGGCCCGATTTGGGGAAGTTTTCAAGTTGCCTCGTTCGTTGCATAATTCTGGCAACCTCCCTATCGGCGTACCGTATTGAATCTCCCGAAATACAGCGGTGGATTTCGTGCAAATCCTGGTTTGCTCTTTTTGACCATAATACGGCTACCATTTTTTCACCCTTACTTCCATTTGATCCTGGGTATAAAATTCATCGTTATCAACCTGCTTGTCTGCCGCCTCAATTGCTTCTATTAATATCAGCTTTTCAATAAGTTCCTCCAATTCAAATTTTGGAGGAAGCTGATTAACCATTTCTAATACTGTTTCCTTTTTCATTTTTTATTATTATTTTAAAACCCTCCTTTTAAATATTTATCCCTATTTCAATTGTCCCTCGCCCAAACAAATCCTGGTATTTATTTCCGTCCGTAATTAAACCCATTAATCTTAGATAGCTATAAACGGCAATTGGGTTGAGTAAGAACTAAGCTTCAAAAAGTTTGAAAGCAAACCATAACAGGGTGAACAACAGACAACCCGTTACCAGTAGTTCAATCTTTTCCCATCAGTTTTTACTTCGGGAGTTATTCCCAAATATCCAGCAAATTCACTTCAGCTGTACAATCACTGTGCAGGGCAAACAGGTAGGTTTGCGGATTAATAGAAACCGGTTCGTATTGACCGTTAATGTATTCGTATATTTCAACTTTTTTAAACCGCGGATCAACGATGAGGTAATATTTTACTTGCTGCGATTGATACAGTTCCATTTTCTCGCCCCGGTCTTTAGAGGCAGTGGAGGGAGACAAAATTTCTACCCCCAAAACAGGTGGGAAGTCGAGGTACTTCTTTTCAATTTTATCACAAACGACCAATAAATCAGGTTGCACAACAGTGTCTTCTGTTATCTTCCAGTCTATTGGCTGGTATACAGTACAATTTTTACATTTTTCCAATGCTTCAAATCGCCTTATTAATATTGCGCTTACTCTTTGATGCCCGGGTGTTGGTGCCGGGCTCATTGCATATGGCATCCCTTCTATTAACTCCCAGCGGCCTTCCCACTGGCAGTAATCTTCATAAGTGTAATAAGGCCTGTATTTTGATGCGATTGACATGGCATAAAGTTAAAAATAAATATTGATCCGTTACTCCGTGATAGGTAACAAAGTACAACTGTAAAAGGCCGTTTACACCCAAATAGCTAAAAAATTAACTTCGCATTGCAATCGACGGATGTAGTATAAAAAAGAAGCTAGCCGGGTTAACAGCAACCGGTTCCTATCTGCTAATTATCCATTCGTAAATTGCTACTTTCTTAAAATGCGGATCAACGAACAGGTGATATCCTGTTAATTCTATTTTCTCGCCCCCGTCTTTTAATGCAGTAGCTGGTGATATAATTTAAACTATCAACGCAGGCACAGAATCGAGGAATGGCTTTCCTGGTGCCATGTTATCACAGACAATCAAATCCGGCCCAACCACCGTATCTGCTGTTTTTATCCGATCGATTGAAGGCTCAGAACTCCTTACCTGTCGTAAATTAATCTGCGTAATTTTTATAAATTAGCCTCAGATTGGTACCGGGGAAAATAGTTTCTGTCTCATTTAATATGTCGCT
>JBBQOJ010000408.1:0-4024 GCA_038330815.1 Chitinophagales bacterium
GATACATATTGGCGACACGCAAAGCCTGGAATTTGAACTAAGTACGTATTCATCGCACCTTAAAAACATGAAGCATTTCATGGAAAATGCCAATGGGAAAACCCTGTTCTTTATAGATGAGCTGGGAAGCGGCAGTGATCCCAACCTTGGCGGTGCTTTTGCGGAAGTAATTATGGAAGAACTGGCGCACAAACATTCCTTCGGCATTGTAACCACGCATTACCTGAATTTAAAGGTGATGGCCAACAAAGTGCCTGGCATCATCAATGGCGCCATGCAGTTTGATGAAAAAAACCTGCTGCCGCTGTATAAATTGGTGGTAGGCAAACCGGGCAGCAGCTACACCTTCTCGATTGCGGAAAGAATTGGGTTAGAGAAACGTTTGATAGAAAAGGCCCGCACCCTGGTAGACGAGGATCATTTTACCCTGGATAAGCTGCTCAATCGTACTGAACAGGATCTGCAAAAAATTGACCTAGAAAAAAAGGAGCTGTTTCACCTGTTGAAGGAAAACGAACGGTTAAAAAAAGAAATGCAGCAAGTGCTCGATAAAGAAAAGCATAGCCAGGAAATAGAGCGGCTGAAACATCAGAATAAAATATCGGAAGACAAATTTAATTACCTGAAAGACATGGAGCGCAGGTTAAAGGCAATGGTGATAGAGTGGAGGAGGGCCGAGGACAAGGATAAAGTGGTTACGATGATTCATGCTTTATTATTTAATACCCGGGAAAAAATGGTAGTAGATAAACAGCAGAAAAAAATGATCGAAAAATTTATAGAAGTGGGCGGGGAAATACAAATTGGGGACAAAGTAAGGATGCAACAGAACCGCCAGGTGGGCATTGTAAAAGAAATCCGGGGAAAAAAAGCGGTGCTGCAGGTGGGTGTAGTGCCCATCACTGTTGACTTAAAGGACGTGGTGATTGTAATTGACAAGGATCCGGAACAAATTAATGCTTAAAAGTTTTGGCTTGAAATAATTCAAACCGTACTTTTGCGCCGGAGAGTTGGCAGAGCGGTCGATTGCGGCAGTCTTGAAAACTGTTGACTGTAACAGGTCCTGGGGTTCGAATCCCTAACTCTCCGCGTAAAGCCTTGATAGTTAATACTTATCAAGGTTTTTTATTGTGCACGCTCCGCAAGTATAATGTCGGAACTTCTCCGGAACCTATGTTTGGTCTCCTACCCTTATTGGTGCTGGATTTAAACATTAAAACAGTTAGCCATTGCCGCAAGCGCCGCTTGTGCCGTATAACAAAAAGAGCTTATTGTTTTGAGGAACTAACGCTTGCATTATAGGCCTGTGAGCGATTTAAAGTTTTTGCAGCTTCAATACACGGGTCGCTAAAATTTTGGAATACTCAAAAGGTGTAACGCAGATTTGCGGTTGGTAAACCATACCATCAATGGAGTAAAACCCCCCATACAAGTGGATCATGTAAAAAATTTCCGGCTGGATAATGTACACATCAAAGGTAAAACCATGCAGGTGCCTTTGGCAAACTAACGAAGAGAGTAGCGCGCTCGTTATTTTAATCGTTTGTAAACAGTTTCTGT
Organism: Chitinophagales bacterium; assembly: GCA_038330815.1. Taxonomy (GTDB): domain Bacteria; phylum Bacteroidota; class Bacteroidia; order Chitinophagales; family Chitinophagaceae; genus Ferruginibacter. The sequence goes on from JBBQOJ010000408.1 coordinate 1,561, forward strand.
AGCCAGCTCCTCTTCTCCCTCCGGGGAAATATTAAATGCTGTGATGATCAGTTCATTAGTATGTGGTTGGGCTATTTCTGTTCGCCAGCCCCAAAGGTGCTCGGCTTCCGGTGTAATATAGGTGTACCCACCCAACATACTGAATAACTCACTATTTCTGTCTCCTTCCGAAAACATAAGAGCGGTATCGTTGTGAAAACTATCTATCCAGGCAAACTGGAATTTGCCGAGGCCAAGGTGATACCCGATAAATCCCATGCCCGACAGGGGCTTTCCGCCGAAACTGCCTTTGTATTCATACAAAATAAAACGACCGTCCAGCACCAGCCGCATGCTACCACTAACGGGCAATTCGTCACCCACTTTACCTGGTTCAAACCAGGTTTTGGCGCTGCCTTCCCACTCGCCGGCTAGTTGTGCTAACTTAAAATGATTGCCATCCAGTTTTGATGCATCGAGCCTTTCACCCATGATTGTTAATTGTAGAATAAATAAACATGAAAGTAATAAAATAATTGGTAGTTGCCCCGGTGTGCAGGTTATTTTTAAAGGAGTGTTCGTAACAGGCATTACGAATGGAAGTAACAATGAAATGAAAAAATGCGCAAGGGTTACACTAAACCCCTGGCCAATACAAAACAGCGCATATCCTTAACGGTAAGTGGCAGTGCCGTTTGTGGATGGCGCAGTGTTCCAGCAATTGCCCAGTTTCGATTGCAGCACTTTTTCAAACACGGGTAGTGGATCTCCTTGAAGTTCATCTTCAGCAGCGCTTATTTCCATCCCGCGGTTGAACGATGGTTTGTTGTTGTTATTAATACTAAATTGTAACCGCTCCACCATATCTGCAAGGTGCCACCGGGTAGTTTCATCTTTATACCCGGGCAGCGCCGTTACCAGTTTTTGTAGTAGCATTTTTTTGTGCCCTTTGATTAGGGATGAAACGTCATTGAAGGATGCATCGGCGGTTTGGCCACTTGCCTGGGCAGGTTGGTCCCCTTGTTGTAGCCGTATCAATTGGGCCACATAGGCCTTCTGCAGGTTACGGCGATAAAAACTGATTGGCTGTCGACCAAGCAGTTCCGACCATATCCCCTTTTCCAGCTCATTCATTAACTGGTGTGGCGTGTAGGCTTGCTTCGGTTGCAGCAACTGGCAAAGCAACAACCGGTTAACTACCTGCGTTGATAATATTTTGCCCAACACTTCTTTTTGTAATTGTAATAAATCCTGGTAGCCAATACCACCGGTAAGTTGTGGTTGCGTATTTTCCATCAACCAGCCAGGGGTAGTAAAAAGTTCCTGCTGTAAAAAACGCACTGCCTCCTGTTGAAGGGTTACTCCCGGGTACGATACCACGCTACCTGCCTGTTCTACCGTTTTGGGGGTATGGTACCGGCCACCAATATGCTCACTCACATGGGAGAGGTAACGCCGGAACTGCTCCAGTAACTCCCGCTCCATTTTATGCAGGCCTGCATAATTTTCATTGGGCAGAATTGACCATTTTTTTAATTGCGGTAAAATCCTTTTCAAGTTGCGAATGCCATAGCGGCCTGCTTTCACAGCATCATCGCCAAGGTCTTCCGACTGGCATTTGGCGCCGCCATAGGCGTATTGCAAGACCGGGTTACCGAGTTTGACGATAACCCATTGATTCAGGTATTCTTTTTCAGCAGCAGGTGAGGCAAAGGCAGGCAGCCAGCGATAGCCCCATTCAATCGCCCATTCATCATAAGCGCCTATACGCGGAATCAGTTCATTAACCTCCAGCTGGTCTTCGGGTTGTGCCACATAGTTAAACCGGGCATAGTCCATTACAGAAGGGCACATCCCATTTTCCTTTACCCAGTGCTTACTGCGAAGGCTATCCACCGCAACGGTGGCCGAGGCCGCAAAGTTATGCGCCAGTCCCAGTGTGTGGCCCACTTCATGTGTGCAGACAAAACTGATAAGTTTGCCCATCAATGTATCATCCAATATCATTTTCCTTGCAGTAGCATCGTTGGGCGAGGCCTGTATAAAATACCAGTCGTGCAACACTTCTGTGATATTGTGATACCAGTTGATATGTGCCTCCAAAATTTCACCGCTTCGCGGATCGTTTACGTTGGGGCCACTTGCATTTTGTACAGGAGATGCCTTATAAACAATGGCACTGTGACGGGTGTCTTCCAGGCTCCATTCGGGATTATCCACCGGCGCTTCCATGGCATAAATGGCATTTTTAAAACCCGCCTTTTCAAATGCCTTTTGCCAGGCATTCACGCCATTGATTAAATAGGGCACCCATTTTTTTGGGGTAGCCGGGTCTATGTAATAAATGATTGGCTTTTTGGGCGTAACCAGTTCACCGGCCAGGTATTTATCAATGTCTTCGTCGCGGGGTTCCAGCCGCCAGCGTGTCACCATCCAGCTGCTATTAAAACCCTGCGGGTGTGGAATATCAAAATCAACATAGCAC
>JBBQOJ010000409.1:0-4020 GCA_038330815.1 Chitinophagales bacterium
TAGCATTGAAACCAATTCTACCCAGGTTTTCGAAAGCGCCCCGCACAAAATTATGGTTGGCATCCCAGGTATGTTGGTTTAATACCCGCCAAATTCCATTATCATCCCAATCGCCACCTCTGGTAGGGCCGGCACATTCATCCGTAGTATGTTCCTCCAGGGCCCATATGTTGTCCTGGTTCATAAAATTTCTTATATCCCCCTCATAAATACTTTTTAATATATCTGCGGAGCTCACACTAGCGGCACTTGCCCTAACCAGGGCATCGCGGTGTTTTTCCTCCAGTTTCGAACAACTGAAGAAAAAGGTGCTGGCCACGGTAAGCGCACCTATTTTTTTAATAATATTCATAATAATATTTTTAAAGATTTAAAAAGTAAAGTTTACACCAAATAGAATTGTCCTTGCAGAAGGATAACCAATGTAGTCAATTCCAACAGATGCTATTCCATTAGACGCATTAACTGTATTTACTTCAGGATCGAACCCTGTGTAGTTGGTAATTACAAAAAGGTTTTGACCTGTTAGAGAAATACCAATATTATTGATATTCTTACCTATGGAGCCAAAATTATAAGACAGCGTTGTATTTGCCAATTTCAGGTAATCGCCTTTTTCAAGATACCTCGAGGAAGCCGTAATTGGATTGGTAAGTGATTCCCCATTTTTGAATAAGGTAGTTGAAATGTTCCTTGTTCCAAGATTACCAACTGGTAACACAGAATTCAACGTATTGTTGTAAATCATATGCCCAAGTGCGCCATTTAAATTTACACTGAGGGCTAGTTTTTTGTAGGCCACAGAAGAACTTATACCAAGGATGGTGGTAGGATTGGGACTGCCAACATTATAGAAGATATTACCGGCATCGGTATAGGTTGATTGTCCGGATTGAAGATCAATACCCTTGAACTCCCTGGTATAAAATGTATTTAAAGGCTGGCCATTGGTAATAATCTGTGCCAATGTACCCGACATACCCTGACCAAACAGGCCACCCGTTAAAACCGGTGCTGCCAGGTCCTCTACTGTATTTTTAATGAAAGTAACATTTACACCCATTTCCCAGGTAAGATTTTTGGTAGCCACAATTGCAGCATTCAAGGTTAATTCTACCCCTGTATTCTTAACAATCGCATCAAGGTTTCTCCATGATACCGCCGGAGGGCCAGGCTGTGCTGCAACTCCGGGGAATAGCAGGTCGGAGGTTGTTTTATTAAACCAATCCACTGAACCGGATAAACGGCGGTTGAATATAGTGAAATCGAGGCCAATATTAGTTTGGGCATCCCGCTGCCAGCGAAGGTCTACATTGGGCAGCTGTGTTAATGAAATACCTCCATTGTTTTCATTGAAAGTATACCTGGCTAAAGCAGCACCGGCTGGAAACTCCTGGTTACCTGTTATGCCCCAGCCTACCCTTATTTTCAAGTCATTAATAACATTGGAGTTGGCAAGAAAATCTTCCCTGGATAAATTCCATGCCGCAGAGAAGGAAGGAAAAATGCCGTACTTATTGTTTTCACCAAACTTACTGGAGCCATCTCTTCTTACAGTTGCGGTTACAAGGTATTTTCCCTTGTAATCAAAATTGAGTCTTCCAAAAGCAGATTGTATTTCTTCCAAAGGATTATAAAAGGAACTAAATCGTTTGTTGTTATTAGTGGAAGAACCCAATACATCTGTGTAATCCAGGTCTCCAACAGTGGCAAAGTCACGGCCAGTTAAACTGGTTCCCCTGTTGTCTTTTCTAAAATATTCAAACCCTAATAAACCAGATAAATTAAAGTCGGAACCAATTTTAGTATTATAGTTTAGGGTATTGGTAACAGTTTGTGTTAACAGGCTTCCGTTACCCACTGTAGCCGTACCCCGGCCATTCGGGAAATCATTGTTGATACCATTGTTTTCGAGATTAACCCAATTTTTAATGGAGGTTCTTCTTTCTGCAGTACCTGCGTTAAACCCGTAGGTGAGCCTGTACTCAAGGTTTTTCAGTATTTTCACCGATGGAGAAATACTTCCGATAATGTTAGTAGTTCTCGCCCTGTCGTTATACCCTTCCAAAAATTCCAGGGGATTAATGGTGGAGCCATCGAAATAATTGTTGATGGAACCATCTGTTTTTCGTAGGGGCCTTGTTGGGTTCCATTGTAAAGCGGTAGAAATTAAATTACCCGTAAATCCTGCATTGGTACTTATTGCGCCTAAATCTTCATTTTGTTGAGACACCAGCAAATTAATATCAAAGCCTACTGCTTTACTTTTTAGTAGCCTGGATTGTGAGTTAAAACCTGCAGTTAACTTTTTAAAACCCGTTCCACCAACAATACCCTCCTGGTCAAGATAACTTGCAGAAATCCTGTATTTGGATGACTCATTACCACCGCTTACCGCCAGGCTTGCATTGGAAGTTGTTGCCCTTCTTAATATTGCATCCAATGCGTCCACATCAGCATTAAAATTACCTGAGGTAAGATTATACTCCTGCAGTGACTGTTTGTATTGTGTTGCATTCAACACTTCAATTTTTCTTAAAATGGAGGAAGTACCCCCGGTAAGATTCAATTCTGCTTTTGGCACACCAGCAGTACCTCTTTTTGTGGTAACAATCACTACGCCATTTGCACCCCTTGATCCGTAAATAGCCGTAGCCGATGCATCTTTCAATACATCCATGGAAGCAATGTCATTTGGGTTAATAAAACTTAATGGATTACTTGCGGTAGATCCGCCCAAACCTGTAACGTCCAAACCGGGCCGGGGAGAACTTGCATCAAAAATTACCCCATCAATCACGAACAATGGTTGAGTACCAGCACTCAATGAAGAGTTACCCCTAATCCTGATAGTGGTGGCACCACCCGGTTGTCCGCTATTGGTGGTTACCTGCACCCCTGCCACCTTACCCTGTATCAACTGATCCGGTGAAATCTGAACGCCCTGGTTAAAGTCTTTTGCTTTCACAGAAGCAACAGCACCGGTAAGATCACTTTTTTTTGCGGTACCATAGCCAATCACTACCACTTCATTCATACTTCCAAAACTGGTTTCAAGATCAGTATTGATAGCGGTGTTACCATTCACATTAATTTGTGTGGAAACAATACCTACACCAGTAAATACCAGTACGGCATCTTTAGGAACATTGCTCAGGGTATAAACACCTGATGAATTGGTGGATGTAGCAATGGTAGAATTTCTAACGGTGATAGTAACACCAGGAAGAGGTTCCCCTTTTTTGTCGGTAACCGTACCGGAGACCGTAAGGTTTTGCGCTATGGTGATAGCTGTAAAACCAAAAACTGCCAGCAACAGCAGCATGGCAGGCTTTCTCATTGTAGCAAGCATAATCGTTAGTTTTTGTTTAAAAGTAAACTGAAGTTGTTATAGCATTAGCAGAAATCCCTTACAAATTAGTATTATTTTATCTAAATCTAATAATAAATTCCCTCTGAAATATCTACAGCCATAATTTAAAGTTAAAAAAATAAAGTTTGATGAGATAACGAATTGGAATAAATTTACTGCAAACGTTTGCGGAAATGTTTGCGAAATGCTTTGCGGTGTAAAGATTTAATATAAAGCAATTATATTGCTTCTCTCTATTATGAATAATACTACTTTAAAAGAAATTTCACGGGTGTTGGGCATCAGCATCTCCACCGTGTCGCGGGCCTTGAAAAATCACCCGGATATTGCTGAACGAACCAAACTACGGGTGACCGAACTAGCTCATACGCTGGATTACGAACCCAATGCCAATGCCGTGCAGTTACGCACCAGTAAAAGCAACCTGTTTGGATTACTGGTACCGAGCATCTCCAATTTTTTTTACCATTCCTTCATTGCTGCTATTGAGGAAGAGAGCAGGAAAAATAACTATGCGGTGATGATTCTTCAATCGGGGGTAGCGCCGGAAGCAGAACTGGCCAACTTAAAACTCTGCCGCCAAAATAGGGTGAGTGGCGTTTTTGCCTGCTTGCCGGGGAATGGTAATATTAATATGGAGGCTTACC
>JBBQOJ010000410.1:0-4011 GCA_038330815.1 Chitinophagales bacterium
GGCGCCAATCATTCCATCAATGTAATATATAGTGGCACCATGAGTGCGGCAATGGAAGCCTCCATTGAAAGTATACCCAGCATCGGCTTTTCGTTGTTGAATTATAATTACGAAGCCGATTTTGAACCAGCCAGGCATTACGTTAAAATGATTGTTAGCAGCCTGCTAAAGAAAAAAATGGAGAAGCATATGCTGCTCAATGTAAACATCCCTTCCATTCCATTGGAATTGATTAAAGGGGTGAAGGTTTGCCGGCAGGCCTATGCTAAGTACGAAGAAGATTTTAAAGAACGCAAAGACCCACATGGCAAAAAATATTATTGGCTAACCGGCGCCTTTGTAAATTTTGATAAGGGAAAAGATACGGACGTATGGGCGTTGGAAAACAATTATATCAGTGTAGTACCCGTGCAGTTTGATTTAACCAACTACAAATTAAAACAGGAACTTGAAAAAAACTGGAAGGTAAAATGATATTTAAAAAGGATAATTTTTGGCTCGGTACTTTTTGGGGGTTGATAGGACCTGTTGTGGGATTTATGATTTTCAAACTCCTTAAATATAGTAGGTTCTCCTTAAAGGAAATGTACCAGTGGATGACCATGAACCATAACCTGATTACTGCCTGGATCAGTGTTTCGCTTTTTGCCAACGCGTTGCTTTTTACCTTGTTTGTGAATGCGCGGATTGATAAAACTGCCAAAGGAATTTTTACAGTCACCGTAATTTATGCCATAGCTGCATTGCTTATAAAATTTTTTGGTTAATTAAATAAATCATCCCTATGCAAGCCCAGCCCTGGTTTAAAGATTGGTTTAACTCTCCCTACTATCACCAGCTTTATTTTAACCGCGACCAGGCAGAAGCAGCGGCATTCATTAATAAGCTGATTGACCGTTTACAAATCCCACCGCTTGCCAACCTGTTGGATGTAGCCTGTGGCAAAGGCAGGCACTCCATTCAGCTTGCACAAAAAGGCTTTGATGTAACCGGCATTGATTTAAGTGAAGACAGTATACAGGAGGCGCTCCAGTTTTCAACCAGCCACCTGCACTTTTACCGGCACGATATGCGGCTGCCGTTCCGGATCAACTACTTCGATTACGCTTTTAATTTTTTTACCAGCTTTGGGTACTTTGCCACCGCCAGGGAGCACGACAATGCGATCCGAACGATTTCGCAATCCTTAAAAAGTAACGGTTTTTTTGTAATGGATTACCTGAATGTGCATTATGCCGAAGATAATTTAGTGCACCAGTTTGATAAGGAGATAGATGATATAAATTTCTTTATCACCAAATGGTTTGATGAAACCCATTTTTATAAAAAAATAGTAGTGGAAGATGAGGCACTTAATATTCCATTGGTATTTACCGAAAAGGTTGCCAAATTTTCACTGGGTGATTTTACGGAGATGTTTGCCTACCAGGGAATGCAGCTGCAGGAGGTTTTTGGGGATTATAATTTTGCCAATTATGATGTCAGGAAGTCACCCAGGCTGATAATGATTGCCAGGAAAATTTAACGGGCAGCTTCCCCTTCCCCCTACCTTCCCGGGTTATTTACCAGCATCCATTTAGCCGTTTCATACATGGCAGAGGTTAATTCTGAAAGGTGCCGTTTTACAGAATCTGTTTGGCCGAGCGTTAAGGCAGGCAAACCGTTGTGCAGGGGCAATAATACTTCCTTGCTGATCCATAAATTTTTACTGAAATAATAGTCGTTGTTTACCATCCCTATTTTTCCTTCATCATGGTGTATGATAAATGCCGCATGTTCCTTTTGATTGCCATTCAACAAATCCCGGCCCAATGTTTTATTGGTAAACGGCTGAAAAACCAAGCTGGCAATGGTGGGTAATACATCGATTTGTGAAACCGTTTCAGCCTTTTTTTGAGGAGTTAATAAAGCAGGCGCATAAAATAACAGGGGCACATGCTCCTCATTTAACCCTTGCTCCGTCCACACCCCGGGGTATACCGACAAGGCATTGCCTTCCACCCCATGATCCCCCACAAAAACAAAAATCGTATTGTCAAAATACGGGGATTGGCGGGCGGCTTTCATAAATTTCTCAAAGCAATAGTCCGTATAGCAAAAAGCATTGAATTCTTCCTGTGATTCAAAACCATGAAGTTTTAACTCCTCCTCACCAATTATGCGTGGAACAAAATCTTTATCCCCGGCTGGTATGGAATAGGGGCGATGGTTATCGGAGGTTTGGATGATGGCAAAAAAGGGGGTCACCTTTTCTTTCATTACTTTATCTGCTTCCAAAAACAAATGCTTGTCACTGATGCCCCATACATTTAGTTTGGGCGATGAAAACCTTCCCTCCTCGTATATCTGCACCTCGTTGATATTATTGATAAGCCCCCGAAAATTATTGAAGTCGCTGCTTCCCCCGAGGAAATACATTTTTTCATAACCGTCAAAATTATTAACGATGGTGTATTGGTTCAGCGATTCGATATTGCGGGTGCTAAACTTCGACAATTGCACATCCGGTATGCCGGTTAATATCGCAAACACACCCCGTGCGGTACCAAAAGTGGGCGAAAAACAACGGTCGAAAAATATCCCTTCCTGGGTGAGTTTATTGAAGAAGGGGGTGCTGTTGAGTTGGTTTCCACTCATCGAACTTTTGTACATGCTGAAGCTTTCGCAAATCACCAATACAATATTCGGCTTGCTTTCCAGTGCGTTGCTTCCGGGGTGAATAATTCTTTCATAAGTGCCGGGTTTACTATTCTTTTTATCGAGTTGCAGATAATCACTGACCCGGTAATAATATGGTTTGGCCCCTTCTTTATCTATCACCGGCTTGCGGAAATTTAGCGTGGTAAAAAAATTCTGCAATGGATTCAATGCCAGGTAGCTCTTAAAATTATCATTCAATTTGAAAGCATCGCTCCAGCGAAGCGGCCGAAAGGATAAAAAACCAAATACAAACCAGGCGAGTATTAAAATGGTTGCAGTATGCCAGCTTCGACGGTACGAAAATTTATGGATATTTATATTTCGCTCTTCCACACTTACATGTGTTTTTTTAAACATCCAGTTCATCATGCCTACCGCGCCAATTAACCCGGCAATGAACCAAATCACCGGGTAACTCTGCCAAAGCATCTGGAAAGATATTTTTGCATCCTCCGCAAAATTGAGGGCGCTTGCATTTAATCTCGTACTAACATAAGCGAAATGCCCAAAATCGGCACCAAAGAAAAATAATAATAAAAGGGTAACCAGCGCAAGGTAAATGGCCCACCCTTTTTTACAACGTTCTGAATAGAAGGGAGAAAACCTGGGGAACAACGATACGCAGGCGATCGGTAATAATACAATGGCAATCCAGCGAAGATCGTATTGAAGGCCTAACAAAAACGACGGAAACAGGGAACCAGCCCCGATAGTATCAGGTATAAAAAACACCAGGGTAGCAATGCGAAAAACACTAAATATACACAGGTATATGATAAATAATTGGATGATCCATTGAATGGTTTTTGGAAATTTCCAACGAATGAGCATGGTTACCAGGTTTCCTTTAGCATTGAAAAAATGTAAAAATACCATGGATAGTTGGATATAACGGTTAATTTTAAGGCTGGCATTGCCAGTACGCAGGCATTTAACTCTTTAACACCATTATTTTTATACCGGCAGGTGGCCTTATTTGTCGCCACTTCCAGCTAACAGCCTATGCTAAACACGTTACTTTCCTGGGACAGGTGGTTATTTGAAAAAATCAACCATACCTGGACAAACCCTTTACTGGACTACCTCTTTCCATTATGGCGGGAGGCCATTACCTGGGTGCCCCTGTATTTATTCCTCCTTTTATTTTCCTTGCTCAATTTTGGCAACCGTGCCTGGCCCTGGATTGTTGGGATATTGGTTACCATTTCGCTTTGTGACCAAATCAGCAGCCACCTCATCAAACCACTGGTAAACAGGGCCAGGCCCTGCCACGATTTGCAGCTCGTCGATAACATCCGGCTGTTGCTGGAA
>JBBQOJ010000411.1:0-4007 GCA_038330815.1 Chitinophagales bacterium
GACTAACTTCGGCTACCCTTAACGGTTATATCAACAACCAACCCCTTGGTACTTTTTACCTGCTCGATTTCGTTGGCTTTAACACCAATGGAACCAGCCGTTACAGGGACACTGATAATGACGGTATCATCACGGATAAAGATAGGATTGCAGCAGGTTCCGCCCTGCCTAATTTGTTGTACAATTTTAATGGTAGCCTGGCCTATAAAGGATTCGACCTGGTGGCAAATTTTAACGGCGTATCGGGTAATAAAATATATGATAATACCGCCAACAGCTTCTTTTATAAAGCCCGCCTGGTTAAAGGAATCAATACAACACCCGAAGGCATCGGCAGCCTGGATGAATCTGCCAGTAACGCTGCGGGTATCAGTACCCGTTACCTCAAAGACGGTGCCTACCTACGGTTAAACAATGCCGCATTGGGGTATACTTTTAATACCACCTGCCTTGGCATAGAATGGGCAAAGTCGCTACGGCTTTCTGTTACCGGCCAAAATTTGTTCGTGATTACAAAGTATGACGGCTTCGACCCGGAAGTGAATACCGACCGCACGAGCGGCGATGGAGTGCTGTCTTCCGGAATCGATTACCTCAGCTACCCAAAGGCACGAACGATTATCGTTGGATTGAATTTATCTTTTTAATCCATCCCAATAAAGTATCAAATTTTGAATTACCTGTGCTGTTAATCTAAAAATAGAATAATGAAAAGGATATATTTTAAATCAATGCTGTTTGGTGCAGTGGTCCTCCTGGCCACAAGTTGTACCAAATTGAACGAGGAAGTGCTGGATGAATCGCTCTCTACCAGGGGGCTAACAGAAAGACAAATTGCGGATGGGCAAATTGCGCCTATTTATGCATTGCTGCCCAACCTGCACCAGCATACTACCTATTTTGCCCTGCAGGAAATTTCTACGGACGAAGCAATTCTGCCATACCGCGGTGGCACCGACTGGGGTGACAATGGTATCTATTTATCGCTCCACCGGCACGAAACAACTTCCACCGACCCAAATGTCCGGAACACCTGGAACATTATTGTTCAAGGTATTTCAAGATCAGTTTCAGCCATTTTTGCATTGAAGAATAATAACGACGCCATTGCACCGACGTATATCGCTGAAGCCCGTGCCATGCGTGCCTTTTACAACCTGGTCAGTCTTGATTTGTTTGGAATCGCTTTTATAAAAGACGATCCCGGTGCCGTATCCAAAATCATCCGGGGTACAGAAGCGGTTAACTATTTAAAAAGTGAGCTAACGGCAGTGGAGCCATTACTCGACAATACCACCGGCCCGGGTAGAATTACCCGTGCAGGTGTTTGGGGTTTGCTGGCAAAACTTCACCTGAATGCCGGCGTATACCGTGATCGATATGCGGATGCTTTTCAGTTTACATCAGAAGACATGAATGAAGTAATTTCCAATTGTGATAAGATCATCAGCAGTGGTGTGTACGCACTTTCGGCCGATTATTTTGCCATATTTGGTGATAATAATCATACCAGTAAAGAGTTGGTATTTGCCGTAGATCAACGGGCCGATCTTAACGGGCACAACCGGCTGGCTTATTTTTCTCTTTCCGGCGACCAGTTTCCGCTAACTGCTTTTCCAGCAGCGAATGGAACTGATGGACCCGGCATCACGTCTGATTTTTACCGCACCTGGGTAAATGCCTACCCGGTTGATCCAGCGCAGGCCGATCCAAGATTCTACAAACAAAATATATCTATTTACACTAATCCCGGAGATTCCTGTGTTACCGAATTTCATATGGACCGCGGTATTTTACGTGGGCAACAGTTTGGGTTGATTCGCAGGAACGGCGTGTTTGAAAAATGCCCGGATGGTAAATTTAAAGTGGGTAAATTGTTCAATGCATCCCGCAGTAATCCGAACCTACCGGTGGAATTTACAGAGCTGATTAACTTTACCACTGCAGGTAGTAACTACTCTACTGGTTACAGGGTTGAAAAATATGAATTCAGCAGGAAATCCGCCAGCGGGAGAAATTTTGGAGAAGCGGATATCTCAATCATTCGCCTTGCCGATGTTTACCTGATGCGTGCCGAAGCCAAATTGCGCAACAATAACGCCACTGGTGCACTGGCTGATGTGAACGCGGTACGTTTAGCCAGAACTGCCTATGCAGTGAAACCAACCCCACTCAGTGGTACATTCACCCTCGACCTGTTATTCAGGGAAAGAGGATTTGAATTTTACTGGGAAATGACCCGCCGCACCGACATGATCCGCTTTGGTAAGTACGAAGGCACCTGGACAGAGAAAACCAATACCGACAAACGAAAAAGGATTTTCCCTATTCCTCAAAATGCCATTGATGGCGCCTCTAACCTTCCTCAATACCTGGTACAGAATGAAGGTTACTAGTGGTGTTTATTGAAAAAAGATTTGGGGGTGTCCCTGCGGGCCGGGCTATCCGTTACAAGTCCTCTCCCGATTCATCGGGATCCGGGCTTTCCACTGCTATCCCTCACCCAAAACGACCGTTTAAAAATAACAATACATCCCTGCCAACAATTGAACCCTAGACTAAAAGGCTGACTCTATTGAGCAGCCTTTTTTTCGTTTGATGATGGTAAGGTTACAGTGCCGTGGTATGCCCGTGGTATGGCCGTGGTTCGTGCCCTCACGAAACACTCCTTCACAGCAACGTCTCCTGCGTAATCTTGTGTGTTAGCCAGGGACGTTGCGTACTACGAAGCGATATGTTATAGATAAACGAAGCGTTTTTCTATAACGTGGTTTGTGCCCTCACGAAAGACATCCCGGAAGGAGTTGTTTTCATAAATGATGTTACCAATTGCGGGCTTTATTCCACGCTAATTAGCAACAGCCAACTTTGACTTAGTGGTGGTTCGTTTGGATGGTTTTTCAATTCCGGCGACTGGTTTTGGTGCCATAATTTTAATGCCGTCCATGAGTAATTTGGCGGCTTTTTTAATTCGGTCTTGATATTTTTTCTTACCAATTTGCGCTTTAAGCGCGGGAATTGCTGATTGCAGTTGCTCTGCAATCGCTGCGCGAATGTCTTTTTTAGAAATAGTAGTTACAGGTTTTTCAGGTTGTTTTTTCATGTTGCTTATTTTAAAATGATAATGTAAAATTAACATACAAACAGGTATTTCAATGTTAAGTTTTGTTTCAGACAACAACCAGGATGATGAGAAGAGAGCCGGTGAGCACGATTTATTAAAGAAAGGGTGCGATTTTTTAGCCAGGGTTAACTGAAAAAGTATCAACAACGGAAGGTAGCAGCAGGTTTATTTTAACCTGCCCCGGCCTCAACAGAAACGATTTACCGTTTGCTTATCAAACTATCTCCCAACAATAACTCCGCGGTATAAAAGTGAAATTTTTGTTGATCATTCATGCCTACAAAAAGGCCTATTTTGAATTGCGTATTTAAGGGAATGGAAGTTACTTCGATGCCATCCGTATGCTGTGCTGCTATTTTTACCACTTTTACCAATGAATGCAGGTGTGGGTTCGATTGTTCACCTTCTCTTCTAAAGATTTGGATTTTATTAGCACCCTGGTCAGAAACCAGGATAAACCCTGTGCTTTCCGTACTGTTGTAAATGACAATCCCTTCCTGGTCTTCCGTAAAACCTTCCCAAGCAAACACATCCGCTGGTTAGATTGCCCAATTGTATAAAATCCCCGCATAACGCCTGGTTTACGCGCAAGCTATCGGGAGTAATTACCAGCAGGGTGGATATGTTGGGTGTGCCTACATTCATTTTTATTAGCGATAACAACCTTAAATCGGCCGCCGTTAAAGCAGGATGATGTTGCGAAAGACAGGTAAAAAAAGATGGAAGCACCTGGTCAAATATGAGCCTGAATTGTTCCCAGTAAATATCCTGCGAAAAGCTGGTGTTGATCTGCTCCAATAGCTGTTCACCTGTTTTTTCTGATCCCTTTTTTCCTCTTTAATAATTTCAGATAGCCCGGTCCTGATGGATTCCATCACATCAT
>JBBQOJ010000412.1:0-3997 GCA_038330815.1 Chitinophagales bacterium
ATCCAGGTTGTTATTGCAACAAGGACTTACCGAATCGCTGGCAGGTAGGTTTGAAAGCACTTACCTGGGGCACTGGTCTTTTAATGAAATGCAGCAGGCTTTTGGATGGGAGGTAAATCAATTTGTATGGTTTGGTGGATATCCTGGCGCTGCAACTTTGATTGATGATGAAGAACGATGGAAAGCCTACGTAACAAATTCGCTGATTGAGACAAGTATTTCAAAAGATATTCTTATGCTGACCCGGGTAGATAAGCCCGCCCTAATGAAACGCCTTTTTGAACTGGGCTGTTTGTATTCGGGACAAATCCTTTCTTATACAAAAGTACTCGGGCAATTGCAGGATGCCGGAAATACAACTACCTTGTCTCATTATTTACAATTATTGGATACGGCCGGTTTACTGGCAGGGATTGAGAAATATACACCGGACGTAATCCGTCAACGATCTTCCAGTCCTAAATTCCAGGTGCATAATACCGCTTTAATAAGCGCCCAGCGAAATGAGCTGTTTAAAGATTCATTTGCCAAACCTGTTGAGTGGGGCCGCATGGTTGAATCTGCTATTGGTGCACACCTGGTCAATCATTCCCTCACCGAAAAATTCAATGTGCATTACTGGAGAGAGCGGAATGAGGAAGTAGATTTTGTTATTGAACGAAAGGGGAAAGTAATTGGCCTGGAGGTAAAGAGTGGTGCTGCCGCTGCTACTACGGGAATGACTGCTTTTAAAAATAAATTTAATCCCGATAAGGTATTACTTATTGGAAATGCAGGGCTGCCATGGCAGGATTTTCTTACACTTAACCCTGTCAGCTTATTTTAAATATCCGGTAGCACCATGGAAAATTATAATTTGGATAAATTAATCTTACAGGCATAAACCCAAATGAAAGGATAAAAAAGTGTGGATGAAGAAGCCAGGTAGCCAGGTAAGCAAAATAGAAGATCAAAAGCTTCAAAGCACAACTACCCCACTACCCACCAAATAAAAAAGGCCGGCAGATAACATTAACATGTTACTTACCGGCAAATTATAAATCGATCAATCACTCATTACCAGCTACTGGTACCAAGCATATAGGCGTTCCCGTTATTAAGCCATATCGAAGCGGTCCAGGTTCATTACCTTGCTCCAGGCCGCAACGAAATCATGTACAAATTTTTCTTTGGCGTCTTCGCAGGCGTATACTTCAGCGATACCCCGCAGCTCAGAATTGGAACCAAAAATGAGGTCAACCCGGGTGCCGGTCCACTTGATTTTGCCGGTGGCCCGATCGCTCCCTTCAAACAGGTCTTTAGTAGTTGAAGCGGCCTTCCAGGTGGTGGTGAAATCTAGCAGGTTTACAAAGAAGTCGTTGGTGAGTACTTCCGGCCGATCGGTGAAAACACCATGCGACGTTTTACCAGCATTGGTGTTCAATACCCGCATCCCGCCAATCAACACGGTTAGCTCGGGCACCGTTAGCGTTAACAATTGCGCCTTATCAATCAGCATTTCTTCTGCAGAAATGGGCAACCTGGTTTTGGCATAGTTGCGAAAACCATCTGCAGCAGGCTCCAACGCGGCAAAAGATTCCACATCAGTTTGTTCACTTGTAGCATCGGTTCTGCCCGGGGTGAAGGGCACCGTTACCTGCAGACCGGCTGCACGGGCAGCCTGCTCAATGCCAGCGGCTCCGCCCAGTACGATGAGGTCGGCGAGTGACACTTTTTTATTACCGGCTTGTGGGCCGTTAAAGCTGGCCTGGATGCCTTCGAGTGTATCCAATACCTTCGACAGTTCTGCCGGGTTATTTGCTTCCCAGTATTTTTGAGGTGCCAAACGAATGCGTGCCCCATTGGCACCGCCACGTTTATCAGAACCACGGAAGGTGGAAGCAGCGGCCCAGGCGGTGGATACCAATTGGGATACCGATAGCCCGGCTTCCAGCAATTTTGCTTTAAGGGCGGCGATATCTTCTTCCGTAATTAATTCATAGGTAAGATCGGGAACAGGGTCTTGCCAAATTAGCACTTCCGCGGGCACTTCTTTACCAAGGTAGCGCGAACGCGGCCCCATATCACGGTGCGTTAGTTTAAACCAGGCACGGGCAAACGCATCTGCAAATTCATCCGGGTGCTCCAGGAAGCGCCTGGAAATTTTTTCGTAAGCAGTATCTTCTCTTAAAGAAAGGTCGGTGGTAAGCATAAAGGGGGCGTGCCTTTTTGCCGGATCGTGTGCATCGGGCACCAGTCCGGCGCCTGTATCTCCCTTTGGTTTCCATTGGTTGGCACCAGCCGGACTTTTAGTTAATTCCCATTCGTAACCGAACAGGTTTTCAAAATAATTATTGCTCCATTTGGTGGGCGTGGTGGTCCAGGCACCTTCCAGTCCACTGGTAATGGTATCTGCCCCATGTCCCTTGCCGTAAGTATTTTTCCAGCCAAGTCCTTGCTCTTCCATTTCGGCACCGGCGGGTTCAGATGCAACGTATTTACCGGGATCGGCAGCGCCATGGGTTTTGCCCAGGGTGTGTCCGCCTGCAATGAGCGCTACGGTTTCCTCGTCATTCATGGCCATCCGGGCAAAGGTTTCCCTGATGTCACGTGCAGAAGCAATGGGGTCGGGGTTACCGTTCGGCCCTTCCGGGTTAACGTAGATGAGCCCCATTTGCACAGCCGCCAATGGGTTTTCGAGGTTACGGTCGCCGGTGTAGCGTTTGTCGCCCAGCCACTCCCGTTCTGAACCCCAGTAAATATCTTCCGCGGGTTCCCAAACATCTTCGCGGCCGCCGGCAAATCCAAAAGTTTTAAAGCCCGCAGATTCAAGGGCGCAGTTGCCAGCCAGGATCATCAGGTCGGCCCAGGAAAGTTGCTTGCCATACTTCTTTTTAACAGGCCACAAAAGTAAGCGGGCCTTATCCAGGTTGGCATTATCGGGCCAACTGTTGAGTGGCGCAAAACGTTGTGTTCCGGCGCCGCTGCCACCACGTCCGTCGGTGATGCGATAGGTGCCGGCACTATGCCAGGCCATGCGTATAAAGAACGGGCCATAATGACCTTAATCGGCTGGCCACCAATCCTGCGAAGTAGTCATCAAGTCGAAGATGTCTTTTTTCAGGGCATCCAGGTCAAGGCGTTTAAATTCCTCCGCGTAGTTAAACGAGGGGTCCATTGGATTTGAAAAAGAAGTATGCTGACGCAGGATATTTAATTTTAACTGGTTTGGCCACCAGTCGCGGTTGATCGGTCCGCGGCCAAAAGATTGTTTTTGTGTTGCACCATTAAACGGACATTTAGGCTCGTCAGTAGCCACTAGTCCGTCGTGGGGATTGGTGTTATCATTCAGGTCCAAGGCATCTGTGGTGGGTAATTCGTTATTGTTCATTGTTAAAAATTGATTTATTGTTAGTAATGATATTTACCAATTTGCTGGATACAGGTAGGGTTGTAAAGTTATTGAAAATTAAAAAAGCATGTCAACTCTTTCTATTAAAATAATTTATTGTTCATTTTCGATGCTAAAACGCCAAAAGTGGTTGATTGTTTAACCGGTTTGGTAACAATAGAAGAAGGCTTTTTATCGTATCATGTCACACGCCGGCGAAACATATTCGGGTGGGCGCTATGGTTTACCATGGTTTCCCTTCAGCTTACAGAAGCATACGGCGCTGCACCTGGTCCCGGTCGATTCCCTTTTCGCCAATGGATACCGGAAACAAAATTGAAATTGGGTTGCTAATGGCGTTCACCCGCTAATTATTTACCTGTTTTCGGCAATCAGATAATTACTAATTTTAGGTATTGCCAGTGTATTTCTAACCACTCCATTCACCACCAATGGTATGCCTCCGCCATCTTCCATTGTAGAAAAGGTTAGGATATTTAAAACAATCAATTATGCAACCAACCATCAACCGCAGGCGATTTATAAAAAGCAGCGTTTCAGCTGGGGCAGCACTGGCCATCAGCAATGCGCCTATTCATTTATTTGCCACCGAAAAAAAGGGGGTAG
>JBBQOJ010000413.1:0-3983 GCA_038330815.1 Chitinophagales bacterium
GCTCATCGCTCAGCACTGCCAAAGGCACATCCGTACCCATGGAGCCGATAGGCTCTTTACCCTCTAACGCCATCGGGGCGATGATCTCATCCAGGTCTTCGGTAGAATATCCAAATGCTTTCTGGTATTTGAAAATCTGGTCACTTTCAAGGTGAGTGAACAACACCCGCGGTTCAGGCAGTTCTTCCAACCTGATTTTATATTTATTCAACCAGTCGCCGTAGGGTTTCTGGGAACAAATTTTACTTTTTAATTCATCATCACTGATGATACGGCCCTGCTCCATATCCACCACAAACATTTTACCAGGTTGTAGCCGGCCATTCTCTTTGATCAGCGCAGGGTCCACCGGGAGTGCACCGGTTTCGGAGGCCATGATTACCCTGTCATCGGTAGTAACACAATAGCGCGAAGGGCGCAAGCCATTTCTATCAAGGGTGGCCCCTATTATTTTGCCATCTGTAAAGGAAATAGAAGCTGGGCCATCCCAGGGCTCCATCATCGAAGCATGGTATTCATAAAATGCCTTTTTTACTGGATCCATCATATCATCCCCATCCCAGGCTTCCGGTATCAGCATCATCATCACATGCGGCAACGACCGGCCGGTGAGCGTTAACAACTCGATCATATTGTCGAGGCAGGCGGAATCTGATTGCATACCATTTACCACGGGCAGCAGCATTTCCATTTCTTCTTTGGAGAAGAAGGGCGATACAAATCCCTTTTCACTCGCCTTTAACCAGTTAAGGTTTCCCTGCAGGGTATTGATTTCACCGTTGTGTGCGATATAGCGGAAGGGCTGGGCCAGTTTCCAGGAGGGAAAAGTGTTGGTGGCAAAACGGGAATGCACCAACCCAAAGGCAGATACCACGCGTTTATTATTCAAATCGGGAAAATAGTTGCGCACCTGCCGGCTCGTAAGTTGACCTTTGTAAACAACGGTTTTATAAGACAAGGACGCAATATAAAACCCGATGGCGTCTTTTCGCACGGTACTATCAATCGTATGACTGGCATATTTGCGCAGTACAAATAACTTCCTTTCAAAATCCAGCGGGTTACTGATATGATCGGGGCAGGCGATGAATACCTGTTCCATCACCGGTTCTACGGAGAGCGCTGTGGGACCGATATCGAAAGTATTTACAGGCACACTGCGATAGGTGATTATTTCTAACCCCAGTTTTTCTGCTGCACGGTTAAAAATATCCCTGCATTCTTCCCTTAATTTAATTTCCTTCGGAAAGAAAATCACGCCTACGCCGTACTTACCAAAGGCTGGCAGGTGTACGCCCATCTTAACACATTCGTCGAAGAAAAATTCATGCGGAATCTGGATAAAGATACCCGCGCCATCCCCTGTATTGGTTTCGCAGCCACAGGCACCACGGTGTTCCATATTTTCCAATATGGTTAAGGCGTCTGAAATGTGTTGATGCGATTTGTACCCCTTGATGTTGGCAACAAAACCGATACCACAGGCATCATGCTCAAATTGAGGATCGTAAAGGCCCTGATTTTCTTTCATAATAATTAGTTTTTGCCACTGATGTTATACAAATGCCCACAGATTTTTTGTATTCATAAGCACCTGCCCCCTGTGCGTTTGGGCAGTGTGTAGCAAATCGTTTTAAATAGCGTACAAAGCTTCCTATACCAGGTAGCCAAAAACATTATCATCATTACCCAACTCGGTAAAGTTAATGTGATATTTATATAAATTGGTCAGCAGCACTTCATAAGCAGCCTTCGACTTCAGTTCAATCCCTACCAGTGCCGGCCCGGTTTCCTTATTGTGTTTTTGCATGTATTCGAAGCGGGTGATATCATCGTCCGGCCCAAGCACGTGGTTCACAAATTCTTTTAAAGCGCCCGGCCGCTGTGCAAAACGAATGAGGAAATAATGTTTTAATCCTTCAAACTGTAGCGATCGTTCCTTAATTTCCTGCATCCTGTCAATATCATTATTTCCACCGCCAATGATGCAGACCACATTTTTGCCTTTAATCACTTCCCTGTAATTGTCCAGTGCAGCAATTGCCAGTGCTCCCGCGGGTTCTACTACAATGGCATCCTCGTTATACAACTTCAAAATAGTGCTGCACACTTTGCCTTCCGCTACCAGGTGCATGTCATCCAACACCTCCCGGCAAATAGGAAAAGTAATGTCGCCTACCCTTTTAACCGCCGCACCATCCACAAACCGTTCGATATTATCAAGGCTAACAGGATGCCCTGCCTTTAAGGCTTCATACATGCTGGGGGCACCTTCCGGCTCTACACCTATGATGGTGGTATGCGGCGAATGTTGCTTAAAATAACTGCCTACCCCGGCGCTCAATCCGCCGCCACCTACTGGCACGAGCAAAAAATCAATGCCAGGCTGTTGTTCCAGTATTTCGATGGCCATGGTTCCCTGCCCTTCGATAATGCGCAAATCGTCAAAGGGTGGAATAAAGGTGAGGCCATTGTGTTCGGTAAATCGTTTCGCTGCCGCTGCACAATCATCGAAAGTGTCTCCTGCCAGTTTTATTTCAATCCACTCTTCCCCAAACATTTTGGTTTGAGAGATTTTTTGGTTGGGTGTAATCACCGGCATAAACACCACTCCTTTGGCCTGCAACTTTTTACAGCTATATGCAAATCCCTGTGCATGGTTGCCCGCACTGGCACATACCACGCCCTTACGCAAATCAGCGAGGGGCATGTTACTCATCATATTATATGCCCCCCTTATTTTATAGGACCTCACCACCTGCAGGTCCTCCCGCTTCAGGTACACATTGCATTGAAACTGCCGGCTTAGGTTTTGGTTGAGCAATAAAGGCGTATGGGTGACCACCCCTTCCAAACGGGCTGCTGCTGCGGCGAAATCGAGTTGCTTATTCGAAATTTTTAATGCCGGATTAGTAGCCAAAGGAATAGCATTCCCCGGTGACGCGGAAGGCGAAGTTGCCAGCGCACTCAACAGCGTAGCATCACTATCTATTATTTTATCCAGCGTTGTATTCATTAAAAAAATGGTTAAAACCTGCCCGGCCCTGTGCTTTAAAATTGGCAAGCTTATGAATCGGTATTGATTGTTTTCATTTCGGTCATGGCCTGGCGCAATTCGGCACCTACCAATTCGATCGGGTGAAAGCGAATCACTTCGTTTATTACAATCAGCGTTTTATTGTCTACCCCATTGCTTTTCCCTTCATTGAAGTTTTTACCAATAAGGCTGGTATCCACTTTTTTCATGAAATCGGCCAATAATGGTTTACATGCATGATCGAATAAATAACAACCGTATTCCGCCGTATCAGAAATTACCCGGTTCATTTCAAACAATTTTTTACGGGCAATGGTGTTGGCAATTAAGGGTGTTTCGTGCAATGATTCATAATAGGCAGACTCTTCTTTGATCCCTGCTTCTACCATGGTTTCGAAAGCCAGTTCCACCCCTGCTCTTACAAAGGCTACCATGAGCAGGCCGTTGTCAAAAAATTCCTGTTCCGCAATTTTCATATCGCCGGCAGGTGTTTTTTCAAAAGCGGTTTCACCGGTGGCTGCGCGCCAGGTTAACAGGTTTTTATCATCATTGGCCCAGTCTTCCATCATCGTTTTAGAAAACTCGCCACTCATGATATCGTCCTGGTGTTTCTGGAAGAGGGGGCGCATAATATCTTTCAATTCTTCAGACAGTTGGAAGGCTTTTAATTTTGCAGGATTGCTCAACCTGTCCATCATGGCGGTGATACCACCTTGTTTCAATGCTTCGGTAACTACTTCCCAGCCGTACTGCACTAATTTAGAGGCGTACCCTTGGTCGATACCTTTCTCCAGCATTTTGTCGAAACTGAGGATGGAACCTGTTTGTAATAAACCGCACAGAATGGTTTGTTCGCCCATTAAATCTGATTTCACTTCCGCCACAAAAGACGATTTTAACACGCCGGCTTTGTGCCCGCCTGTACCAACACAATAGGCTTTGGCAA
>JBBQOJ010000414.1:0-3957 GCA_038330815.1 Chitinophagales bacterium
GATGGCACGCAGGTGTGGTTAAACGCCGGCAGTAAGCTTATCTATGATGAAAATTACGGTAAGCAGTACAGGGAACTTCAACTGGAGGGGGAAGCTTATTTTGATGTGGTACACAATGCCGAAATGCCCTTTATAGTGAAAACAGGTGTTATGGATATCAAAGTGCTTGGTACCGCTTTTAATATTCGTTCCTATCCTGATGACGCTACATCGGAAGCAACGCTCATCCGGGGATCTATTGAGGTAAGTTTTCCTGGAAAACAAGTAAACAAACTTATATTAAAACCGCAGGAAAAAATAACTGTTTTAAATAAAGACAGCTTGTTGCCGAACACAATAGCCGCCCAGCCTTCGGGTCAGGCTACCGGACAGTTAAAATCAATACCCCCAATAACTGTATCGGCCCTTACCTATAATAATGCGGATAGCTCGGTGATAGAAACTTCCTGGATGATGCATAAAATGATTTTCAGGCGAAAAGATTTTGGCGCATTGGCGAAAGATATGGAAAGGTGGTTTAATGTCTCTATACAGTTTGAAGATTCAACCTTACTAACAAAAAAATTTACCGGAACATTTAAAAATGAAAACATTAAGGAAGTTTTAGTTGCCTTACAGTTATCCTACCCATTTCATTTCAGGTTTGGAAAAAATGGCGACAATGTTTACATCTATGATAAATAAATAATTGCTATATATTAATAAACCAATAAACGATTGCTTATGATAATTGACAGCACCTGATATAAAACCAACTTATTTAAAAATAAACGGGAAATGCTGACACATTTCCCGCCTGACAGTTAAACAACATGACAGTAGCATGCCCGTGGAAGAGTTGTGCTATGTCTATATCTAACCAAATCAATTATAAAATTATGGAAAAAAATCAACCTGCAGGAGCTTTTTTATTTAAAAAAGCCTGTTGGAAAATTTTTCTGCTTATGAAACTAACGATCGTTTTTATCATACTTTTTTCATTGCAGGTTACTGCTAAAGTGCGTTCCCAAAACAAGGTTACACTAAAGATGCAACAGGCATCCCTTAGCAGTATTTTGCTGGCCATTGAAAAGAAAACGGACTTTCGTTTTTTATTCAATGATGATTTATTACCCGGCGATGAAAAAATTGACATCAATGTAAAGAATGTATTGGTGACCGAAGTTTTGGATAAACTGTTAAGCGAAACCAGATTGGGATACAAGATTGTGCAGGACAACCTTATTGTAATTACCAGTGGTTTTACTGTGCCCTCTGCAATTGAAATATCAGGTACTATAAATAATTTAGAAGGAGAGCCAATAGCAAATGCTTCGATTTTGGAAAAGGGTACTTCTAATGGCACCACCTCTTCCAATAATGGATCATTCAGGTTAAACGTTGCCTCCGCTAATTCCCTCCTAATAATTTCTTATATCGGCTACGAATCGCAGGAAATTTCCCTAAGAGGCATTACAAATATCAATGTGCAATTAAAAGAAAAAAATTCTCAGTTAGATGACCTGGTGGTGATTGGATATGGTGCCCAAAAGAAACGTGACCTCACCGGGGCTGTTGCACAAATTAAAGCCGAAGACATCCGGGGATTTGCAGTTACCGGTTTCGACCAGGCAATACAGGGCAAAGTAGCCGGCGTAACCGTTGTTAACAATTCAGGTGAACCTGGAGGAAATGTTTCCATTAAAATACGTGGGGTAGGCTCCATCAATGGGAACAGTGATCCATTGTACATTCTTGATGGCATTCCTTCAGAAGGAGGATTAAATGCCATTAACCCGAATGATATAGAAACAATTGATATAATGAAGGATGCGTCTGCAGCGGCTATTTATGGTTCACGTGCTTCCAATGGCGTAGTGATCATAACTACCCGGCGTGGCAAAGTGGGGAAATTTCAAATTGACCTGGATGCCTATACCGGCACCCAGTCTATGTCGAAACAATTAAAACTATTAAACACCTCCCAGTTATTTTCACTTGCTAAGGAGGCCATTACCAACCAGCAAAACGATCCCCGTTATGCCAATACCCCGGTTGCGTTGGCCGGCCCTAATCCCGCATGGGAAAATCCATCCAATTGGACCAATACCAATTGGCAGGATGAAATTTCACAAAATGGTTCCATCCAAAGTTATAATGTATCGATGCTGGGAGGAAGCCAGAATTTCCGGTCATCCACTATGATGGGCTATTATAAAATGAATGGTATTTTGGTAAATTCCTTTTATGAGCGTTTCTCGGTAAGGAGTAACAATAGTTACGATATCAAGAAATGGCTTAGGGGAGGTTTCACTGTTGCGGTAAGTAAAGAAAAAGGTAATACTATCAATAGCGACCGGATAGAAAATGCAAGCATTAGTGCCTTGCAGCTTGCCACCCGTGCAGTACCTTATTTACCAGTGAATGCACCCGATGGATACGGCACCGGCACCCCTGGAAGTTTATTTTATGGCTTTAACGGCTACGCATTTTTAGGCCGCAGAACCACGGCCGACGCTGTTGGCCAGTTTTACTATCCCGGCAACTTATTTAATCCTGCGTTTAACCTTTCCAGTTCCATTCAAAACCCATCCAATACATGGCGTTTACTCGGGGGCACTTACATGGAAATAGAACCCCTAAGCGGGTTAAAACTAAGATCAACAATTAATGTAGATTACAGTACTAACCGGGGGTTTTATGGTGAAGTGCCGGTAAGTGCCGAAACCAATATTGGACAACAGGATGGTATTGCCTATTTTGGAGAAAATCAAAACTATACCTGGAACTGGGTTAATACAATTGGCTACGATAAAAAAATTGGGAAACACCAGTTTGCAATTTTGGCTGGCACAGATGTATTGAAATACCTGGGTAACCGAACCAGTATAACCGGAGCTGGTTATGATGCGGGAGAAAAATTTGTGCCCGATAATGCCAATCAGCGTACGGCCAGTTCCTACGAAATATCAAATTCGTTGCTTTCTTATTTAGGCAGGGTAACTTATAACTACGCAGGTAAATATTTAATGGCATTTAATGTTCGCAGGGATGGTTCTTCCAGGTTTGGCTCGCTAAACAGGTATGGCACTTTTCCATCTGCGTCCGTTGGCTGGCAGATGTCCGAAGAATCATTTATGAAAAACATACCATTCATCAGTAGCCTGAAATTAAGGGGCAGCTATGGTATTTTGGGTAATCAAAAAATACCCGATTTTCGTTTTATCAGCACCTATTCCCCAAGAGATAATGTGGGGTATGCATTCTTCCCTATTCGTTATCCGCTGGGCAGTGCAAGTGCAGGTTACCAAGCTACACAGAATGGGGTAGCGTTATCGAACCTGGCGAATGAGGCCATCCAATGGGAATCTTCTTCCCAGTTAGATGTTGGACTGGATGCGACATTCTTTAATCACCGGCTTACACTTACAGTTGATTACTATAAGAAAAAACTAGATGACCTTTTGGGCAATGAGCCGGTGCCTATTACCTTTGGATCGCCCACTGGAAGCCGCTTTGGTAATTTCGCTTCATTAGAAAATTCTGGGTGGGAGTTTACAGTAGGAATCAAACAAGTAATTGGCCAGGTTAATTTCAGCGCCGAAATAAATGCGGCAGTTACCAACAATAAAGTTACCGACATCGGCAACAGCAGCGATATCTCCAGTGGTTTTGGCTTACTCGGATTTGCATCTACCCGTACTGTTGTTGGCCAGCCAATTGCACAGTTTTATGGATATGTTACCGATGGTATTTACCAGAACCAGGTGGAAATTGATAAAGGCCCAACAATGCCTTTGACAGTGGTGCCGGGCGACCGTAGATTTAAAGATATCAGCGGGCCAGATGGAATACCGGACGGTAAAATAACTGAATTGGACCGTACTTACCTGGGCAGCGGTTTCGCCAAATGGGTGGGCGGCATTAACCTACGGGCCGAATTTATGGGCTTTGATGTCAACTTATTTCTAAATGGTC
>JBBQOJ010000415.1:0-3953 GCA_038330815.1 Chitinophagales bacterium
CCGTGGTAGGTAATTATTGTTGCAGCTTTTATAGGGCTATAAATACCATTCAGATAAAATGGACCCATCCGTACACCAGTAACCATCCTTCCAGGCGAAAATTACAAAATCGAAAGACGCAACAAATATGCCTTATTATTAGTTCAGCACAGTGCTGTTGTCAAAACAAATAAACAGGCCGATCACCTACAATTAATCTTGATTTCCTGTTAGTTTATAGGAGGCTGATCGCAAAGGTCGCGGATAACCACGCTGGCGGTGATACAACCAAATATAGCAGGCATGTAAGAAATAGTGCCGATGATTGATTTTTTAGGAAAGGCCTTTTCCGTGACCAGTACTTTTTCCTGATCGATGGCCTCGGGAGAGAACACTACTTTTACACCGGTATGGATACCCATTTCGTGCAGGTATTTTCGTACATAACGGGCTAGTTTACATTGGTAACTCCGGGCAATGTCGGTCACCTGAATTTTGGATGGATCCATTTTACCTCCTGCACCCATGGAACTAACGATGGGAACCCCGTGGTCTATACAATTTTTTATCATCCAAACCTTTGGCGTGAGCGTATCAATACAATCCACCGCATAATCAAATCCCCCATTTTTAATAATGGCGGTTGTACGTTCCTCCTGCACAAACTCGTTAATAACAGTTAGTTGTATGGCCGGATTGATATCTTTGATCCTGGCTGCCATCACCATGGCTTTTGATTGCTTTTCTGTACTGTGCAGGGCTGCTACCTGTCTATTGCAATTACTAAGGTCTACCACATCGCCATCCGCGATGGTCATACTACCGATGCCTGCCCGGGCAATCATTTCGGCACAGATGCCTCCTACCCCACCCAACCCGATCACCAGCACTTTTTTATTTATTAACTGGTGAATGGTTTTGTCTCCCACCAAAAGCTGGCTCCTGCTCATCCAATATGGAATCATATAACTGGTTAATTTGTGGCCCCTGTCTAAAGTTGCCGGGCGTATTATGTCTCTCTACAAGGAATTTATAATGAACACTTCATTCCGCCGGATGACCCTTCAATGTTGCTATGATCACAGCCCTATTTACAAATGGTTTAAATTGAGTTGCAAAAGTGATGTTATGTTGAATCAATTCAAAATATTTATTACCCTGGCGATGGGGTTAATTACCGGTTTTAATTTAATAGCACAGCAGGTGCAACTGCTGTCTCCCGGCCCCGCCACTTCTATCAGGGGATTGAGCGTGGTGGACGACCGGGTGATTTGGGTGAGCGGCAGCAACGGAAAAGTAGGCCGATCACTTGACAGTGGCAACACTTTCCAATGGATAACGGTGCATGGTTTTGAAAAAACGGATTTCA
Source organism: Chitinophagales bacterium (assembly GCA_038330815.1). GTDB lineage: Bacteria > Bacteroidota > Bacteroidia > Chitinophagales > Chitinophagaceae > Ferruginibacter. Next base: position 1,349 of record JBBQOJ010000415.1, read on the forward strand.
GGGATATTGAGGCCTTTAGTGAAACTGCTGCTGTCATTATGGGCATTGCCGCCCCTGCCTACCTGTTAAAAACATCAGACGGCGGCAGCACCTGGAAAGTAGTGTTTGAAAATAAAGACACTGCTATGTTTTTGGATGCAATGGAATTTTGGAATGAGCATAGCGGCATCGTAATTGGCGACCCTGTGCAGGGTAAATTTTTTGTAGCCCGAACCTTTAATGGCGGCATTAGCTGGAAGGATATCCCTACAGCCAACTACCCGGTGGCAGATAGTGGCGAAGCCTGTTTTGCCAGTAGCGGCACAAATATTCGTGCCCTCAATCAGCAGGAAGCAGTATTTGTAAGCGGTGGATTAAAAAGTAATTTATTTATTAGGGATAAAAAATACCCGATCCCCATTATACAGGGAACCTCCAGTACCGGCGCCAACTCTATCGCGGTAAAAAACAAGGAGTTGATGATGGTGGTAGGTGGAGATTTTAATAACAGTACCGACACCACGCGCAATTGTTATATTACTTTCGATGGCGGCCAACAATGGCAGTCACCGGTAACACCGCCCAACGGTTACCGCAGCTGCGTAGAATACCTCGATAAAAAAAGATGGATCACCTGCGGCCTCAATGGCATCGATATCAGTACGGATGATGGTTTGCATTGGACCTCCATTAGCAGCGAAGGCTTTCATGTGTGTCGGAAGGCCAAAAAGGGCAAGGCCGTATTTTTTGCGGGTGGTGGCGGGCGTATTGCAAAATTAGTTTCCCAATAACTTCCGCCCTGCTTGTTTAGAAAAAGGTATACTGGTAACAGGATGTAAAACGCAGCGGTACCAATAACTGCTGATGCGTTATTTTTTAAAAGCAAAATACACCGCCCCCAGTATCAGTGCGAAACTTACCAGGTATTTCCAGTGAAAAGGTTCCTTTAAATAAATTACCGCGAAAAAAGCAAATACTACCAGGGTAATTACTTCCTGAGTTACTTTTAACTGAAACCCATTCATACCATCAGCAAACCCATACCGATTGGCGGGCACCATCAGGCAGTATTCAAATAAAGCAATGCCCCAACTGATGGCAATGGCTTTCCAAAGCGGCATCGACGTATTTTTCAAATGCCCATACCAGGCAAACGTCATAAATATATTAGATAAAACCAGGAGCCCGATAGTGCGTGTCATACCTAAAATTAAATGGTGAACATGTTTAATCAAAAATAGTCACTATCTGCCTGAAAATCATCCTCCCACAACGGAAGTACCTCCCGGTGTTTGGCATGATTTTGGAAAACCTGTTTCCATTGCCGCTGCCAACTGGTTATTGACTTAATCGCTTTATTCCTGGTAATTTTGGCTGAAAAAAAGTATTTTAGCCTATTCATACAATTAAAAAATACACCATGGCTTTCGAAAATTTCCCCAGTGCTGAAAACAGGCCGGTGCCTGAACCACCAGTTAAGAAAACCGACGGACGTACACTTCTTTCCATATTTCTTGTGATTGCTTTGCTGGGCACCTGGGGGTATATTATTTACGACAAAAGCAATACCAGGGAAACCCTGCAACAAAAGGATACGCAATATGCAACAGTAATAACAGAGAAGGATACCCTGCAAAGCCTGCTGGATGAGGCTACCATGCGGTATGATCTATTAAAAACCACCAATGCAAGAAAGGATAGTACCATCAATATCCGCGACCGTGAAATAAATGAAAAAAGGCAGCGGATACAGTCATTGCTCTCCAAAGCAAACGCAACCCAGGCCGACCTTGCAGAAGCTAAACGTTTAATTGCTTCGCTTAATGACGATATTGAAGTGTACAAAGAGCAGGTGGAAATATTAAAAGGGCAGAACCTGCTACTAACACAGGAAAAGGAGGCAGTAACACAGGAAAAAATGCTGGTGGAACGAAACTTTGATTCTGCCAAAACAGTGATTAAGGAACGGGAGGATATCATAGATGTTGGTTCTACCCTGCACGCCTCCAACTTTAATATCACTGGTGTGGATGAGAAAAAAAGCGGGAAAGAGAAGCAGACCACTACCGCAAAAAAAGTTGATAAATTAAGAATTACCTTCGACCTGGATGAAAACCTGATTGCCCCTTCCGGCAATAAAGAATTGTACGTATCTATAACAGCACCGGATGGCACCCCCGTTGCCGTGGAAGCATTGGGATCGGGAAGGTTTACTACCAGGGACGGGCAGGACAAATTTTTTACCCATAAAGTAGAGATCAGTTATACGCAGGGACAGCGCCAAACCGTAAGTTTCGACTGGAAGCAGAACACCAATTTTGCCACGGGCAATTATAAGATTGAGGTGTTTCATAACGGATTTAAAATTGGGGAAGGTGTACGGGTCTTTAAGAAGGGGGGTCTTTTTGGCTAATAATGTCGTAATAAAATAGGTAATATCATCTAAGCGTTCCGGTACCCCGGAGCGTTTTTTATACTGGTTACCATTTGCTACAGGGTTTTATATTTTAGCCATTTGTACCTACCAGCAAAACAAGATAACCCCTACGGATACGCGCTATAAGATGGCGCGGATGGTTGCCCGGCCAATATGAACGGTGCGTGCTTCGCCCGGTTTACGCCCATC
>JBBQOJ010000416.1:0-3950 GCA_038330815.1 Chitinophagales bacterium
AAAAATGTAACAACCAACGGAATTGAATCACCACCGGCATGAACCGGGTTAACACAGCCTTCTACCCCCGGCTTTTACTGCCTGAAGCGCTAGATTAAATATGAAAAAGAAAATAACAACAAACACCGGCATGCGGCCATCTGTGAAGATATTATGGCGCTTATTTTTCGGAGGATTATTTTTTGTGGTCCTTATTTTCACGTTGGCAAATTTTGGCGCCTTTGGAAAGATGCCTTCGTTGGAGGACCTGGAAAACCCCGAAGCCGACCTGGCCAGCGAAGTATATACCAGTGATGGAAAATTAATGGGTAAGTATTATGCAGAAAACCGGAGTGAAATAAAATACAACCAAATTTCCCCCAATGTTATTCATGCCCTGATTGCAACGGAAGACCAGCATTTTTATGAACATTCGGGAATTGATGCAAAGGCCGTAGCAAGGGCGGTATTAAAACTGGGTACCGCAGGTGGCGGAAGCCCAATTACCCAGCAATTGGCAAAGATGATGTTGGGACAGGGCCGGGGCAATGTATTAAAAAGAGGGATAGATAAAATAAAGGAGTGGATAATAGCGGTAAAACTGGAAAGAAACTTCACCAAGGAAGAAATCATCACCCTCTACCTCAATAGGGCTGCCTGGGGCAATAACTTTGGTATCCGCAATGCGTCTAAAACTTATTTTCAGAAAGAGGCGGCCGATCTTAGTATTGAAGAAGCCGCTGTACTGGTGGGTATGTTAAAGGGTTTTCTCTACGAACCCATCCGTCATCCTGTTGCTGCACTGAACAGGCGCAATACGGTGATTGAAAGGATGGTAGATGCTAAACAGCATTATATTACCGAGGCCCAGGCAAGCAAATTGAAGGCTAAGCCATTGATTACCAATTTCCGGAAGGTGGATGACAATGTAGGTATCGCCCCCTACTTTCGTACCGCCCTCGCAGAAAAAATGAAGCAATGGTGTAAAACCCATACAGACCCCAAGACCGGTGAAAACTATGATTTATACCGTGGTGGATTAAAAATATACACTACCATTAATTCTAAAATGCAATTGTATGCCGAAGAATCGGTCGTGCAGCACATGCCGGTAATACAAAAGAAACTAAATGGCCTGCTTAAAAACAACGGCGACCGCATGTGGAAGTCGAGGGAAAACATCATAGAAAATGCCATGAGAAGCAGTGAGCGCTGGAAGAGCATGGCCGAGGATGATATTACACCTGAAAATATCCGGAAGTCGTTTTTGAAACCGGTGAAGATGAAAGTGTTTGCCTGGAATGCCAAGCGGGAACTGGATACGGTAATGACACCCCGGGATAGTATTAAATACCATAAGCAAATGATGCAGACCTCCTTTGTGGCCATGGATCCTAAAACAGGTGAGGTAAAATGCTGGGTGGGTGGTATTGATTTTAAATGGTTTAAGTACGACCACGTAACCGCGAGCAGGCAGGTAGGTTCTACTCTTAAACCGCTGATTTATGCACTGGCAGTGCAGGATGCGGGCTATACACCTTCTACGATTATACCAGGGGGACCGGTACAATACGGCAAGGAAGTAAGAACCTTCCAGGGGGGCGGTGGTACCATGGCCAATTGCCTCGCTTTTTCGAAAAATACGGCTGCTGTTAGAATGACCAATATGCTGGGGGTAAACCGCGTAATCGATTTTGCCAAAACCGTTGGTATCCATGCCAAGCTACCTCCCTTCGCTTCCCTTGCACTTGGTGCGGCGGAAATACCACTGTTACAAATGTTGCAATCCTACACCATGTTCCCAAATAAAGGATTTAACACAGAACCCACTTTCATCAGCCGGGTAGAGGACAAAAACGGCAACCTGCTGGAAGATTTTACACAAATCAACAGCAAGCAGGTTTTGAGTGAGCAGGATGCTTACACTATGGTGAAGTTGATGCAGGGCGTAGTGCAAATTGGCACCGGGCGCTCGCTTAACAATTACGATATTCCGGTGGAAAAAGCAGGTAAAACCGGTACCACCAACGATAACACCGACGGCTGGTTTATGGGATACACGCCTGAATTATTAGCCGGCACCTGGGTAGGTTGCGACGATCCCTTCATCCGCATTTACGCCGGAACAAGCGGGGGTAACGAAATGGCCCTGCCGAAATGGGGTTTTTTTATGAAGAAAGTGTATGCAGATAAAACCCTGCCCTATGGGGGTATGCCCAAGTTCCAGGAACCGGCAGAAATGTCTAACAACCCGATTTATGCTGATCAGCGGTTTGAGCGTATTGTGCAGGAAGGAGATAATAACGAGGGACAGGGTAATGGCGATGCCAGCGATTTTATGGAGGAGCCACTTACTGATAAAACATCGCCCAATGTACCAATAGAAAGCGAATTTAATGTAAAGCCAGATACTGCCGCTAAAGCAAAGGCTAAGGATCCGCAACAGTCGCCGGCAACCAAACCAGGCGATAAAAAAGATCAGAAGCCGGCTATCAAACCAGAGGATAAAAAAGGAGCAGTTACGTTACCGCCTGCCAAACCCGGTGATAAAAGTAAAGTTCCACCGCCCAAAACAAACAAGCCTGTTACAAAGGAAAATGAATATTGAACCTTTTGCTCCTTTCCCTGGCGGGGATTTTAGGTAGGTGTGCGTTCGTAAAAGAAGGCCGTAGCGAAAACCCCGCCCCTACCCAGCCCGATTATTAAAGCAGTGATGCGCAAGAGAAGTCGCTGGTAGCTTGTTTAGAACAAATATAGCTTTCAACCATTTTCATTACTTATAAAGCGGGCTTCGAAAATGATCTCAACCGGCAGTAATGTAAAATGGCTGGTAATGGTAAGTTTCCGCTAATTACCAGGAAGCGTCCATCTTCAAACCATCAATCCCATATTGATTTTAACGATTTTACAAGGTACTGCCCTGGTATTTACGGCAACGCCATGTTAGCTCACATAACTAATGTTAACATGAATATCAAACCGCTATGTATTTGTTTACTCATCTATAGCTTCATTTAATGTTTGCATCGCTTTTGCTTTAGGGGCTGCCCTGGCAATTAACAGCATAGTAATGGCTTTGTAGAAAATTCCGTTATAAATTCCTTTGAATATGCCATCCAGCCCCTCGTTGTATATAAATGGCAAGGCGTTTACAATTATATAAACGAGATAGATAATTATACCAATTCTAAGTGGTGTGTATGGCTTTTTTTTAGTCCATAATGCAAGCCCAATAAAAGAAGCAAACATCAATGCGAACATCACAAAATTATAAGTGTCTGCCATTTGATTAAAAAGGCCAAATCTTACCACTTCACTTAGCAACAATATTCCAGCCGAAATAAAAAGAGCATTTCTGGAATTATAAACAGCCTGGCGGTAGTCCTGAAGCTGTTTAAGTCGCTCTTCCTTGTGTAAGTCTGTAACATGGTCGTTATTCATGTGTATTGTTTTTCGGGTATGTTCCGTGTAGTTTAGTAGGAAAACTTCAAAAGTAATGCAGCCAGCGAATCCATACTACGAATAAAAGGCATAAAACACTTTTCCTGCCACCGGGTAAAAAATCTGCCGGTCAAGGTATAAAAAAAGGACAACGGGTGGATCATTCCGCTGTCCTGTAACCTGGTAGTAATGGAAATCCATCCTACCTTTTATTTAATTTTTTCCTACTCTTATCGCATCAAATACATTTTACCGTAACCCTTGTTAAAAAACTGGTCGGTCTGTTCGCCTTCAGCTTTGTATTTATCCAGCGATTTGCCATTTAGGTTAGTTATTACCCGGTATAGATATACTCCATTGGCCAGCCGTTGCCCATACATATCGGTTCCATCCCATTTAAATTCGGTGATGTTGCGGCCAATATGGATATCCCCCAGTTCTGCCTTGGTAATCTCCCGTACAATTTTACCTGTGATGGTTAACACCTGTTTGCGAATATTCTGTGGCACTTCACTACCCGTTACCGTCAA
>JBBQOJ010000417.1:0-3930 GCA_038330815.1 Chitinophagales bacterium
AACGCGGTTGATAACGGGGCTTTTGCTTTATAGCTGTAACATCCAATAATAAGAGGGGGTGAAATGTTTTTTCCGTTAAGGAAAAGTTAACCCGAAGGTGAAGGGACTAATGGAATGGGCAGGAGTAACAAGGAATATTTACGGCGAAGCAGCTAACGCAGCCGTGGAATGGGTTACAATTAATTTGCCAGGGTTTAACTGTGTTGCTATCTTCTTTTTGTAAACCGCCGCTGTTGGGTGGTGTATTTGTAAGATGGCCTGTTACTGTTGAAATTGCCAGCAGCAATATTATTGACTATAAATATAGCGGTATCAACAGCTAAAGCGGAATTGATGGAGGAGCGACGGGTCTACGGCAAAAGTAAAAGCAGTTGCAGGGAATTGAGGCACCCGGTTTAATTGGAGATGGACACGATACCATTCCTGATGGCATACATCGCCAGGCCCACCCTTGTTTTAATATTAAGTTTTTGAAACAGGTCATCCCGGTATCCATCGATGGTGCGGGGACTTAAAAACATTTTTTCGGCGATTTCCTTATAAGTGAGTTCGGTACATACGTATTTCAAAAAGCAAATTTCTTTTTCATTCAATTTGATGATGTTTTTTACATGGTCATCATCATCAAGTGTATTAATGGTATGGATTAATTTGCCGGTTACCAGTTCGGAATAATAAAACCCTTTTGAATGGATGGCATGGAGTGCAGTTTCCAACTCCCTGGGTTCGCAGTCTTTGAGGATATACCCTTTTGCACCTGCCTTAAACATCCGGATGATGGCATTTTCATTATCATACATCGAGAGCGCCAATACCTTAATTTCAGGATGATTGTCTTTTAACCACCTGCAGGTTTCATACCCATCCATCTCGGGCATATTAATATCGAGCAATACAATTTCCGGGGCCGCTTTTTTATGTAGCACGTGCATTAATTCTATACCATTGCCCGCCTCACTTGTAACGGTGTAATTACTAAAACTATTAATCAGTCCTGCCAGGCCATTGCGAAGCAGGGCATGATCATCTACTAAAACGATGGGAACTTTAGCTGGCATAATAAGAGGTACTAATCGGTTGAGGGGAAACTGCACCGTAATTTTACGATGTGATTCTAAATATACAAATTTTTATTATTTATTTCAAGGATAGTTTGCAAGTGGCAGTAATAATAAAAAAGTTTGGTGTAATTAACAGTTTGGTTTTAGTAAGTGGTAGCGCAGGGTGTATGATGGTGTACCCTCAGGAAACGGCTTTAGCGGGTGCCAGCATCAAATCGTTAATGGGAGCAACCCTGGCGGGAAATTCTGGAAGGAAATAATAGGCGATGCGTTTTGCACCAGAGCCAAACTGTGAAGGAAGGGAGACATGACCGTTGCGCAGTGGTTGAAAAATAGTTGCCTGTCCTTTTAACGCCTTCATATAAGCTTCGGTAACCAGTATATAATTGCTGCCTCCATTCCCATTTTTGAGCAGGGAATGCGACTCAATGACGGCCTCACCGTATAATTTTTTAAAGCCCCTGATATCGTATACCAGTAGGTTACCATAGTGAACAATTAATTTTAATGAAAGATCTGCATTGATATGATAACGGATTTTCCACTGCCGGAAACTGGTTTCAAATGCCGAATACATACTGCTAAAACTGCTGATTACCCTGGCTAATGGAATCGGTTTACCCATTTTATAAAAGAGTACCGCATCACCCTCTATTTCTGAAATTTCCATTTTTAGTGAATTGTGCTCAATAATCTGGTTAAGCAGGTCGCGGGTGATAGTCATGCCAAGGGCAATATCGATACTGCTCACAAAATTGGTGAAACCACTGATGTCCGGTATAAATATAATTCCTTTCATAACCCTGTTTTTTACCTGCTGACTAAAATCTGTTGCTCCTGCTTTCGTTTAACAAAGATGCTACTATTGCCGGGCGTTTATCAAGGGTACTATAACTACGTTTTGTACCGTGATTTAACCGGGACACCAGGAAAATTCACCGGGCGTTTTACTCCTGTGAAATACAGCAAGCAAAGTATTTGCCGATCAGCCACTGTCGAAGCGACGTTGTAAGTGGCTCATGCATTGTAAAATCAACGCTTTTAAATATCAACAATAGCTATTACATTTAACAGTGCAATAATTATTTGTTATCAACCATCAAACACTTTTTTACCATGGCCCTACCCCCTTTTCTGTATGCCGCTGCCAATGAGGCTCCCGTATACGAGTCGGTCACCAACAATACCGGCAAAAAAATAATTAATAAAATATTGTTGGGCACCTATGTAAAAATTATTGAAGATGCGGGCGATTACTACAAGGTAGTTACAGCGGGGCCCGATGGTTTTATGGCAAAGGTGCATTTGAGTGATAAAATGGGACTAAAAATATTTTACCTGGATGTAGGCCAGGGCGATGGGGCCCTTATAGAAATTGGCCCCTTGAAAATATTAATCGATGCAGGGCCCGCCAACAACATGCACAACTATTTAACCAAATGGCAATACACCTACCTGATCAATGCCCGTCAGCCCGTTCACATCGACTATGTTTTTATCAGTCATTTCGACATTGACCACTACAAGGGTTTTATTAAGTTGCTTTCAAACCCCCAATTTACTTTCGGCACCATCTTTCACCCGGGTATATTAAAGTTTGCCGCTACCGGCAACCCTTACAATTCTGGTTTAGGAAATACAGTATTGAGTGAAGGTAAAAAATACCTTACTAAAACTTTTGATAACCTGTTATCATCAACCGAACCCGCCGCTTTTAACCGCGACATCACCAATTTTATGGAAGCACTACTGGCGGCCCGGGTACAGGGAAGGGTGGGAAAGGTGAAACGATTAAAGGCGGGTGATAAGGTAGTCAATCAATTAATAGAGGGCCACCTGTTTAAAATGGAATTACTGGCGCCGTTTACAGAAAAAATTTCAAACAGGCATTGCTTTAGGTATTTTAAGGAAGAAGGAATTACCATTAACGGCCACAGCCTGGTGATCAAAATATCTTATGGTAGCCGGTCATTTTTATTTGGTGGCGACCTTAATTCTGCAGCAGAGCGGTACCTGATGGAGCGATATGGCGTCACCAACCCATTTGACGTGGATGTAGCAAAATCCTGCCATCATGGGTCTTCAGATTTTACCGAAGACTTTATGCAACTGGTAAACCCGTATGCAACGGTGATCTCTTCCGGTGATAATGAAAGTTTTTCTCATCCCCGTGCTGATGCCATTGGCTGTGCCGGAAAATATGCAAAAGGTAAGCGGCCGCTGGTATATTCTACTGAACTCGCTCGTTCCATTAATTTAAAGAGCAAAGAGGTATTGTTTGGCATGATCAACCTTCGTTGCAACGGAACTGCCATTTATATGAGCCAGATGAAGGAAACCAACCGGCCTTCGGACTTGTGGGATTCTTATGGGTTTTAGATAATTAGCATAAGAAGTTATTGTATTTAATTTGGTTGCCATACTAAATGACACTAAAATTACTTCATCACACATTATCCACCATAATGAAAATGATTAAAAAAATGCTGGTTACAAGCATTCTTATAATTTTGGCTTTATCACTCTATGCCAATTTTGTGCATAACGAACTATTTTCTTCAAAAAATGATCTACCAAACCTGGATACAACATCCTATGGAAAGGGAATTTCAATTTCTTTTAAAAGTGGCCAATACACATTAAAAGGAAACCTGTTAGTACCTAAAGCATCCGGCAGAAAATTTCCTGCTATTATTTTTAATGTTGGTTCAGCAGTCTCGTCGTATGCATCAAACTATACGAAATTTCTTGACTCGTTATTCGAAAAGAATTTACCGCTGGACAGTGTTGCTCTTTTATACTTTGACAAAAGAGGAATAGGCGATCGGAAGGTAAATGGTTTAGTACAAGTTTTGAAGAACGGGCAGCC
>JBBQOJ010000418.1:0-3930 GCA_038330815.1 Chitinophagales bacterium
CTCGGATCATTATCAAATCTGCTTACACATTCGAAGGGGGGACGTAAGCAAATGGAATCAAAATTCAACTAGATTTACTGATAATGATTACCTTATGCAAAAACTGAACGTTATTATTGAGGGTATTGAAAACGTTCAAAAAAACTATAGTCTTACAATTTTTTCTCAGGGGGAGGCAGTTGATTTTTTAGCGTTCAAAAGCTACCGTCCAAAACTCTGCTTAAATCATGATGAGTTTGAAACATTTGATAGTTTAGTGAGAGCGGACCTTTTAATAATGGCTAAAAGTTCCTTTAGTTATGTTGCAGGATTGCTTAATGAAGGGATAGTATTTTATGAACCTTTTTGGCATGGTCCTTTAAAACATTGGATAGATATGTCCGGGAGGGAGGAATCATTTCGAAATGAATTCCAAATCAAATTAAAAAAGCAACTAATCGTTTAAACTTAATTACCGATGGATATCAAGAAGAATGTGAGAAAAATTATTTTAGCAATACACGGTTTTATTTTTAAACAACATTACTTTGAGGTGGTGAAGTTAATTGAGCCGAATTTATTTAGTTACACAAAAAAAGGCTTTGGTAAAATGGGTGATGGACGATATATTTTACCTGGTGAAATGATAACCAATGGAGATGATGAAATTTTATTATCCTTTGGAATATCGGACGATATTAGTTTTGAAACAGAGTTCCATGAGGCATATCCAAATGTAAAAATTTATGCCTTTGATCCAACCATTCAGGAGTTGCCTGAAAAAAATTCATCCATTAATTTTTTAAAGATTGGTTTGGCCGGAGTGAGTGATTTTTCTCGGCAACTTTTTTCCCTTGAGGAAATATTTAAAAAATGCAAGTTTGATTATACTAAGAAATATAGCCTAAAAATTGACATCGAAGGTTGGGAATGGGATTTCTTTAAAAAGCTAAATTTGAAGCAATTTGTAATACCAATAATAACAATTGAATTGCACTTTTTATCCTTAACTACAAAGCGTGAAACTTTATTACTGCCATTCATGTTTTATCAAAACTTAAAGATTCTTCAAAAACTTAAAGAGTCATTTTATATTTATCATGTTCATGCGAATAATTACCAATACATCAATTTCAACAACTTTAACTTCCCAGCATACGTGGAACTGACACTGGTGAATAAACAGTTTTTTTTAAATGATATAACGAATGAAATAAAGTCGTTGCATACACCCACGTTACATGATCAACCTGATCATCAATTTCCATTCATAAGAAGTTAAAACTAGTGCATTGAAAAAACTGGCCATCATAACAACGCATCCTATCCAGTACAATGCACCGTTGTTTAAATTATTACACCAACGGAACAGGGTGGAGAGCAGGGTGTTTTATACCTGGGGAGATAGCGTGTTACAACATAAATACGACCTCGGTTTTAAAAAAGAGATCGCCTGGGATATTCCCCTGCTGGAAGGATATGATGCGGAATTTGTCCACAATACTGCCAGCGATCCGGGTTCGCACCATTTTAATGGCATTAATACCCCGGGGTTAGTCGCCACACTGGAACAATGGGCGCCGGACGTCCTCCTGGTTTTTGGCTGGAGTTTTAAAAGCCACCTAAAAGTGCTGCGCCATTTTAAAGGAAGGGTGCGCATCCTGTTCAGGGGCGATTCTACTTTACTGGATGCGACAGCGGGAGGTTCGCTTCGTAAAATATTACGGTGGGCCTGGTTACAATGGGTGTACCGCCATGTGGATGTGGCCCTGTATGTGGGCACCGCCAACCGCGCCTATTTTTTGCAATATGGCCTACGCAGTAAACAACTGGTATTTGCACCCCATGCGGTAGACAACACCCGGTTTGCAGAACGACACTACCTGGCCATTGAAAAAGAATTGCCCAACGATGCTATTGTATTTTTGTTTGCGGGTAAATTTGGCCGTAAGAAAAACCCCCTGATGCTATTGGAGGCTTTCTTTTTGTTGAACGATGTAAATAGTTTTTTGTTGATGACAGGCAATGGTGAACTGGAGGAAGTCATGATGACACGTTTAGCGCAACAGCCGGAACAACTACGCAGCCGCATCCGTTTTATTCCCTTTCAAAATCAAACCGCTATGCCAGGCGTGTACCAGTTGGCAGATGTATTTGTATTGCCCTCGCAGGGCCCGGGCGAAACCTGGGGCCTGGCAGTGAATGAAGCCATGGCATGCGGTTTACCCGTTATTGTAAGTAACCGCTGTGGTTGCGCCGCCGACCTGGTCAAGGAGGGTGTTAACGGCCATGTGTTTACATCGGGTAATATCACCGATCTTGTTAGTAAAATGCAGTCCTGCCTGCAGGTGGGGAAGCAGGGGTTGAAACAACAGGGGGCCATTTCCGCGCAAATTATCAATCACTGGACATTGGAAATGGTGGCTGCACCCATTGAGGAACTCGTAATAACAACTTAAATTCGCCGTAAACGGGGTATGAATTCTTTATTCAATGTAAATATCAACTGGAACGTATACTTTATCATAGGTATATTAATACTGCTGGTGGCACCAGGTATTTCCTGGTGGGCCTTTGCGGCATTGATGATTGCCCTGCACCAGTTTTTGCTGGTTTTTTATTCCTTTGGTTACCTGATACCTGTTAGGTATATCGCCGGCGCCCTGATGTGCCTGCAAATGCTGGTGGGGCCTTCCTTTGCCTATAGCGGGCTCGACCAGTTTCAATACCAGAAATATAAAATGCAAATACCGGAAGCAGATTATTTTATGTATGCCATACCTGCCTGTATTTGTTTTGTGTGGGGTCTCAATATTTTCAGTCGGTTACGGGGTGAGTCCATCAATATAAAATCGATCAGTACCTTCGTGGAGGATCATCCAAAGCTGATGTATATTTTTATTGGTATCGGTTTTGTTTCCTCGCTGGTGGCCCGTTTTTTTGGCTCAGAACTTGGGTTTGTATTTTACCTGCTGGGTGGTTTCAAATTCATTGGTGCATTTATGATCATTGTTAGTGGTGTTAATTTAAAGTTGGCGCCACTATTATTGGTATTCGGCTCTATTGTACTTTCTTCGCTCGGAGCCGCCATGTTTCACGACCTGATTACCTGGTTGGTATTTTTGCTGGCGGTACTGGCCGTGCGCTACCGGCCCCCGGTGGTTACCAAGGCCCTGGTTGCAGTAGGGTTTATCCTGCTGATTGTAGTCATTCAGCAATTAAAAGGTGTTTACCGCGAGGCCACGCAGTTCCAGGGAAAGGAAGGAAGTATCGAAGATTTTGATGCGGCCTACAATGCTTCCCAAAAAGGCGGCCTCTTTGATGCAAAACAATTGGCCCGGAGTAATGTGCGTATTAACCAGGGATTTATTGTTACCCATATCATGAACTGGGTACCGCGCAAAGAACCGTTTGCCAATGGCGAAGAATTGTACCGGATACTGGAGGCCGCATTCTTGCCCAGGATCATTGCCCCTAATAAACTAAAAGCGGGGGACAACAGTATTGTTACCAAATACTCAGGGATTAAGTTGCGCCAGTACACTTCCATGAGCCTTAGTTCGCTGGGAGATGCCTATATCAACTTTGGTACCTTTGGTGGCTGTGCTTTTATGTTTGTGCTTGGGGCGGTATTCAATTGGGTATTGATCGGCTTTTATAAAAAGGAAAAGCAATTTCCCATCGCCCTGCTATTTACACCCCTGGTATTTTATTTTCCTATCCGCCCGGATACCGCCCTGCAAACCGGGTTGGGGCACCTGGTAAAAGGTTGTTTTATCCTGTACATGATCTCCATTTTCTGGAAGTACGAGTTGTCAAAAAAATCTCGTCCTAACCTACCGGCACCCGCTGCCGGCGGAACCACTAAATTGCTGGCCCGTTCCTCCCCGGTAGCCACCGAAGGTAACTAACCATCCTCCCTTTATCATTTTCAACCTACCTGACTGTTTA
>JBBQOJ010000419.1:0-3915 GCA_038330815.1 Chitinophagales bacterium
TATCACGGCTTTGTATGACGCCATCATTGCAAGGGTAGATCTTTTAAAAGCAGTTGGAAAACTTTAATCCTACACACCATGATGTTAATAAATAGTACACCGAATCAATTTTTTAAGATGATAATTATGAAACCATTTCTATTGATAGGCGCCAGTGCAGTATTGCTGCTGAGCTCCTGCGGCAACAGCAAAAAGGAAGGGAATGCTGTTTTAAATGATAAAAAGGCAAAACTCGAAAAGTTAAAAGGGGAGAAAACTACCATCGACGGCCAGATTACTACCCTCGAAAAGGAGATTGCCCGCCTGGATACTTCGGCAGCCGCTACACAAAAAACAAAACTGGTAGCCGTACAAACTGTTACCACCAGCGACTTTGCGCATTATATTGAATTGCAGGGCAGGATAGAAGCAGAGAACATAAGTTTTGTTACTCCTCGTGGCGGCCCCGCTCAAATTAAAGCCATTTATGTAAAACAAGGCGACCGGGTAAAAAAAGGACAGTTGTTGTTACGACTGGATGATGCCATCATACAGCAGAATATAGTGGCAGCCAGGCAGGGCCTCGAAAGCATCAAAACCCAACTTTCTTATGCCAAAGATATTTACCAGCGCCAGAAAAATTTATGGGAGCAGGGCATTGGTACAGAGGTACAATTAATTACCGCGAAAAACAATGTAGCCACCCTTGAAAATCAATTGGCCGCCAGCCAGGAAAATGTAAAATCGGTTCAGGTGCAATCCAATACGGCGCAAGTATACAGCAATGTGAATGGCATTGCAGATGTAGTAACGGTTAAAGTGGGGGAAATGTTTGGTTCAGCCGGGTCGGGCGTTATCCAGATTGTAAACAACAACGAGCTAAAGGCCGTTAGCAATATTCCTGAGAATTATCTCGGTTCGGTAAAAAAGGGAAGTGGGATGGTGGTTGTATTACCAGACGTGAATAAAACCATCAATACAACCGTATCTTTTGTAGGCGCCTCCATCGACCTGATAAACCGCGGCTTTGCAGTAGAAGCAAAGCTTCCTGCCGACCCGGCACTCAAACCAAACCAGATTGCCTTACTGAAAATTAAAGATTATGCAGCTGCCGATGCCATTGCCGTTCCCCTCAATACATTGCAGAATGATGAAAAAGGAAAATACGTGATGATCGCCAGTAAAGAAAACGGTAAAATGATTGCACGGAAAAGAGTGGTCAATATAGGCTTGTTAAGCGGCGATTCCCTCGAAATAAAAACAGGATTAAAAGCGGGTGATCAACTGATTACAGAAGGCTATGCCAGTTTGTATGAAGGGCAATTATTAAAGGTTCAGTAAAATAGTACGCCTGCAGCGTTTTTTAGAAGGGCCAGGCTGGAACAATGATACCCGTTGCAGTAACCCGTCAATACCTAAACCTACATCTTTACGGCAACCGGAAGGGTGCCTGCGGAAAAATAAAATAATATGAGTGCATTAGAAAATTTCAAGGACAAGTTTAAGGAATTTAAACCTACCTCCTGGAGCATCACCAACAAGACCTCCATTTACCTTGTGATGTTATTTGTTTCGCTGGCAGGTATCTTCCAGTTTGTTACCTTACCCAAGGAGCAATTCCCGGATATTGTTATTCCAACCATTTATGTACAAACCTTGTACGTGGGTAATTCGCCCAAGGATATAGAGAACCTGGTAACACGCCCCATTGAAAAACAAATCAAAGGGATAACGGGCGCTAAAATTCAAAAATTTACCAGTACGTCCCAACAGGATTTTTCGGCCATTATTGTGGAGTTCGACACCAAGGTGCCTACTACCGTAGCCCTGCAAAAGGTGAAAGATGCCATGGACAAGGCCAAGCAGGACCTTCCTACGGATTTAACACAGGAACCCACCGCCCTTGAAGTGAACCTGAGCGATCAGCCCATCATGTATGTAAACCTAAGTGGCGATTATGATATGGTTCGCCTGAAAAAGTTCGCCGATGATCTCAAAGATAAGCTGGAGGACCTGCCACAAATAAACCGGATTGATATTGTTGGTGCGCCGGAAAGAGAATTCCAGATCAATGTAGATAATTACCGCATGCAAACAGCCGGCGTAACTTTTGATGATATTGCCAATGCGGTTGCACGGGAAAATATGGACATTTCCGGAGGTCTGTTGGACGTAGGTTCTATGAAACGCAACCTACAGCTAAAAGGCCAGTTTAAAACTGCTTATGATATCGAAAAGGTACTTGTACGCAATACCGGTGGGGCGCCAATTTATTTAAAGGACATTGCCGTTATTAAGGATACCACCAAGGATTCGGAAAGTTTTGCCCGGCTCGATGGCAAAAACGTGGTTACCCTAAACATCATTAAAAGGAGTGGAGAAAACCTGATTGAAACCAGCGCCGGTGTAAAATCAACTGTATCGGAGGCAAAGGGCATATTGTACCCAGATGACCTGGTCACCGTTATTACCGGCGACCAGAGCATTAAAACAGAAGCCTCGTTTAATGAGCTGGTTAACTCCATTATCATTGGCTTTATATTGGTACTCATAGTGCTGATGTTTTTTATGGGTGTTACGAATGCCTTCTTTGTGGCGCTGTCGGTACCGTTGAGTATGTTTGTAGCTTTCGTGTTTTTACCTGGTGCCGACCTGATTGTGGGCACACATGTAACCCTCAATTTTATAGTATTGTTTGCGTTGCTGTTTGGACTGGGCATCATTGTGGATGACGCGATTGTTGTGATAGAAAATACGCACCGCATTTTTGTAAATGGCAAGGGAAAAGTATCTATTGAAAATGCTACAAAAATGGCGGCGGGGGAAGTGTTTATCCCGGTATTGGCTGGAACGCTTACCACCCTTGCACCATTTTTCCCGCTGCTTTTCTGGCCAGGCATTATCGGTAGGTTTATGGTATACCTGCCCACGATGTTAATTTTCACACTGGCGGCATCCTTGCTGGTTGCTTTCATTATGAACCCGGTGTTTGCGGTTGACTTTATGAATCATCCGGAGGGGGAAGAAAAAGAACCAAAATCAGCTATTTTTAAGAAGCCGGTTTTCTGGATCATCATTGGCCTTGGCATACTACTGGATATTTTTGGTGTGCCCTTCCTGGGTAACCTGTTGATCTTCTTTATGATCCTGGTAGTGCTCAATCGTTATGTAATATCAGGTGCCATCCATTATTTTCAAAATCATGCCCTGCCCTGGATTATGGGCCATTACGAAAGCGCCCTTCGTTGGGCATTAAAAGGGTGGCGCCCAGTACATTTATTGCTGGGCACCATTGCCCTGTTGTTTGTGTCGGTTTTTATTTTCATGGGTGCATTAAGCAGCAACCGGGTAGGCATTACCTTTTTTCCTAAAGGCGACCCCAACCAGATTTATGTATACCTGAAGTTACCCGTGGGCACCAGTGTAGAATATACCGACTCGGTAACTAAAACCCTGGAAGCAAAGGTGAACCGGGTGTTGGAAATAAATCCTGAAGGCGGCAAAAAAAATCCGGTGGTAGAAAGTGTTATCAGTAATGTGGCCATTGGTGCCAGTGATCCAAGTGCCGGTGACAGGAGCACCCGCAGTGAACTTGGCCGGATACAGGTTTCATTTGTTGAATACGAAAAAAGGCATGGTAAATCCACACGGCCTTACCTCGATGCCATTCGTGCCGAGATGAAGGGTATACCTGGTGCCGAAATAAGTGTTGACCAGGAAAGTTCCGGTCCCCCCACCGATCCTCCTATTAACATTGAAGTAGCCAGTGAAGATTTTGACGGCCTGGTAAAAACCGCTGTTAACCTGAAAAACTACCTCGACTCTATACAGGTACCCGGTGTAGAGGAACTGAAAATGGATGTGGACCTTAACAACCCCGAGATAACGCTAACGGTTGATCGCGAACGTGCACTAATTGAAGGGGTGTCGTCAGCA
>JBBQOJ010000420.1:0-3909 GCA_038330815.1 Chitinophagales bacterium
CCCAGGTAAGAAGTAATATTGTGTACATCCGTTGTAGTCCATAGCACCAGGTTTTGTTGGCCGCTAGTTTTGGAAGCAGTAAATGAAACTAGTTTTACCGGTAGCACAATAGCCACGGAAGTGGTTACAATGTAGGCACCGGTAACATTGTTTTTATAAGAACATATCCTAATGGATAATTACCTGGTACGGTAAAATCATACGTGAAGCCTGAGTTGGGACCAGCAAAATCATCATTGGCCACCACCGCATTGGTAAGTGGTAGTGCCGGATTAAATCCACCCGTTCCGTAAAGAATAGCAAAATTATCCCATAAACTTGTACTGATGATGGTAATCAAGCCAGGTGTGGTAATATGTAAGGTGATAACCTGGTAATACACATTGGTGCCCGTTATAGACAGTGCAGTTGGTGGAGTGCCTTCGTCTGGTCGGTTAAAGGTAGCATCCGTGGCAGACAAGCTGCCATTATAAGTACTTTGGGAGAAAAGTGACAACACAGGGGTGCATAACAAAAGAAGGAGTAGCATTTTTTTCATAGCAAGCAATTTAAATAGCAGTAACGCAACCGATGTAGTAGTAACTTTAGGGCCTTATGAAGGTTAGAGCTAAGTTATTTAATTTATTGTTTAAGTATCCCTTTACAATATCCAAAGGAAGTAAAACACATCAACCCACCTTTATTGTTGAATTGGATCATTTTGGTGTAAAAGGTTACGGAGAAGCACCCGGCATCAGTTATTACAACCTGCCGGTAGAAAAAATGCTGGAAGACCTGGAACAAAAACGGGTTTTCCTCGAAAAGTTTGCCTTCGCCGACCCGGAGCGGTATTGGCACTATCTCCACCACCTTTTTCCGCAAAATTCCTTCCTCGTATGTGCCCTTGATATGGCCGGCTGGGATATTTACGGTAAATTAAAAGGAAAGCAATTACATGAGTTATGGGGGCTGGATACCGCAAATAACGCACCCACGGATTTCACGATTGGAATTGCCTCCATCGATGAAATGGTGGCAAAAATGAAGGAACAACCCTGGCCGGTATATAAGATAAAGGTGGGTGTGGCAGGCGATGTGGAAATGGTGGCTGCGTTGCGTAAACACACCACTGCCATTTTTAGGGTGGATGCCAATGCCGGCTGGTCGCTGGAAGAGGCGCTGCATAAAATTCCGCAGCTGCAGGCATTGGGGGTTGAAATGGTGGAGCAGCCACTGGCCAAAGACAATTGGGAAGGGATGAAAACCCTCTATGCACAATCTCCCCTGCCCTTAATCGCTGATGAAAGTTGTGTGGCAGAATCGGATGTAGCGAAATGCCACCTACATTTTCACGGCATTAATATCAAGTTAACCAAGTGCAGTGGTATTACACCCGCCCGTAGAATGATTACAAATGCCCGTGGGTTGGGTATGACCGTAATGATCGGTTGTATGAATGAGAGTTCCGTTGGTACGGCCGCCCTGGCACAACTGGCGCCCCTGGCCGATTACTTGGATATGGATGGCCCATTATTGCTTGCAGAAGATACCGCCCTGGGAGTGGGATTCGACTATGGCAGCATCCGGTACACTAACAAAAAGGGATTGGGCCTTGAGGTATCCGCATTTTAAATTTAATTTGGTAAAATAATTTATCAGTCATTACTTTGCACTTCAATGAAGCAAATCATCCATACACACCATCATCATTTTTTTACCGAAGGGTAAGCTGTACTGATGTGTATGTAACAAACATATTTTCAAAAAAGGGCTTACTCAAAAAGTAAGTCCTTTTTTTTTCCGGTAAAGTCCGTCAGGAAAAATAATCAACCAGGCAAAACCACCATTATGCTGAAAATCGCCATTCAAAAATCAGGCAGGTTAAATGAAGATTCAATCAGGTTACTTAAAGAATGTGGAATTGAATTAAACAACGGTAATAAACAATTAAAAGCGGCAGCGTTTAATTTTCCATTGGAAGTATATTTTCTTAGGGATGATGATATTCCACAGTACGTATTTGATGGAGTGGCCGATATTGGTATTGTAGGGGAAAATGTATTGCTGGAAAAAAATAAAGACATTAACCTGGTGTACAGGCTGGGTTTTGGGAGGTGCCGTTTGAGTATTGCCGTTCCTAAATCAATGGAATATTCCTCCGCTGCCGATTTAAACGGCTTAAAGATTGCCACCACCTATGCTACCATCCTGGACCAATACCTATCCGGTAAAAAAATAACTGCCGAAATTCATGAGATCAGTGGATCGGTGGAGATTGCACCCGGCATTGGATTGGCCGATGCCATCTGCGACCTGGTGAGCAGTGGTAGCACCCTATTTACCAATGGGTTGAAGGAAGTGGAAGTAATATTGAAATCGGAAGCCGTACTTACTTCCAATAAAAATTTGTCGCCTGAAAAAAAGCAGGTATTGGATAAATTACTGTTACGTATCAACGCAGTTAAAACAGCAAAGAACAATAAATACATTTTACTAAATGCCCCCAATCACCAGTTGGAAAATATTTTTTCCCTGCTACCAGGAATGAAAAGTCCAACGGTAGTACCACTTGCAGAAGAAGGGTGGAGTAGTGTACAAAGTGTGGTAAATGAAAATGATTTTTGGGACGTAATTGAAAAATTGAAACAATTTGAAGCGGAGGGCATTATTGTGATACCGATAGAAAAAATGATTGTATAGTTATCGGCAGGCGAGGGCGAATTTATCTCTAATGAATGATCAGAAATTTACTTGTAATAGGCTAGCAATGATGACGACACAACTTTTTACCAATCCCGCCACGGAAATTTGGAATGGCATTTTACAACGGCCTGCCCTTGATAACAGCGCCCTTGAAACAACGGTTTCAGGGATACTGGAAGATGTTAAGACAAATGGAGATGCTGCCATTAAAAAATATTCATGGCAGTTTGATCAGGTACAATTGGATGACTTGCTGGTTACCGAAGCAGCCATGGCAGCAGCAGCTCAATTGGTACCAGACGACTTAAAATCCGCCATCCGGTTAGCAAAATCAAACATCGAATTGTTTCATCGCGCCCAGGTCCAATCCATTGAAAAAATCGAAACCACCACTGGCGTAACCTGCTGGCGAAAATCGATTGCCATTGAGAAGGTCGGCCTGTATATCCCGGGTGGTACCGCACCCTTATTTTCAACCTTGCTGATGTTGGGTGTACCCGCTGTACTGGCTGGCTGCACTGAAATTGTAGTATGCACCCCCTGCGATAAAAATAGTGAGGTAAACCCCGTTATACTATATGTGGCGCAATTGATTGGCATTAGGCAGGTATATAAAATTGGTGGCGTTCAGGCCATTGCCGCAATGGCCTATGGAACGGCCACCATTCCTCGGGTGTATAAAATTTTCGGCCCGGGTAACCAATATGTTACCTGTGCCAAACAGTTAGTAAACAGGGAAGGTCTTTCTATTGATATGCCCGCAGGGCCAAGTGAAGTGGCCGTGTATGCCAACGAAACCAGTCATCCTGCCTTTGTTGCTGCCGATTTATTGAGCCAGGCAGAGCATGGCATTGATAGCCAGGTAGTACTGGTAGCCAGTTCCACGCAAGTGGTTGAAAAGGTACAGTTTGCGCTGCAGCAGCAATTAACCAAATTATCACGCAGCGCTATTGCGGCCAGGGCCTTGGAGCACAGCAGGTGGATTGTAATGGAAAATGTGGATATGGCCTTTGACCTGTTGAACGAGTACGCAGCGGAACACCTGATCATTGCGACAGACGATGCCGATACCCTTGCCGAAAAGGTAGTGAACGCCGGGAGTGTTTTTTTAGGCCATTTTTCACCCGAAAGTGTAGGCGATTATGCCTCCGGTACCAATCATACCTTGCCCACTAATGGATATGCAAAAGCCTATAGTGGCGTATCTTTGGACAGCTTTGTAAAAAA
>JBBQOJ010000421.1:0-3907 GCA_038330815.1 Chitinophagales bacterium
GTGCCATCAAATTTGACCGCTTGCTGGAATTGCAAATGCAGGATACCACCTATGGCTGGACCGTTGAGATGCAACTAAAAGCGGTGAAACATCAACTTCGGTACCTGGAAGTACCCGTGAACTACCGTAAACGCGTAGGGGTTTCCAAAATTAGTGGTACGGTTAAAGGAACCCTATTGGCAGGCTATAAAATTATTTACACTTTGTTTAAGTACCGGTAATGAATGTTAGCAGGTTTACAAGGAAAGGCATATTTGCCCTGGTATGCGGATTGCAACTGGCAGGCTATGCTTGTATTGCCTATCTTTTACCGCGGACAGAATTTGCCTGGCTGATGGCCACCTGCATCGGCTTATTTGCTTTGTATTACTTTGTTAATGTAAGTTATATTGACGGTGCGCATTTTAAATTACTACTTTGTTTGTCGGTGGCAGTACGGGTACTTTGGCTAACGGCGATTCCTTCCTTATCAGATGACTACTTCCGGTTTCTTTGGGATGGAACGCTTACCAACGCTGGTCAAAATCCCTACCTGCAAGTGCCGGCTGCCATTTCAAACATCGCCGGGCCCGCTTCCGGTGACTACCTTTCAATGCTCAAATCGGGAATGAATTCCTTGCCTTATTTTTCTCCTTATCCTCCCGTATTACAGGCATTATTTTTTCTTTCGGTAAAAATCAGCGGGTACCAGGTAGGCCTGGGAGTAATAGTAATGCGCTGCGTAGTACTGCTGGCGGAGGCGGGCAGTTGTTACTTTGCCCTAGCCTTGCTGGATTATTTTAAACAGCCGAGGCAGCGCTTGTTTTGGTATGCCCTCAACCCGTTGGTGGTAATAGAACTTACCGGCAACCTGCACGGGGAAGTAATAATGATTTTTTTTATGTTGGCTGCCACGTGGTGCTTTATCCGCCGGCAAAATTTCGTTGCTGCGGTCCTGTTAGGGTTTGCTATTTCCACCAAATTTTTACCCCTTATTTTTCTTCCCGCCGTGGTGGCGTATGCGGGGTTTAAAAAAGGGATGTTGTTTAGCGCGGTGGCAATTATTACCGCGGCGATCATTTTTTTACCCTTTTTTAATGCCCTGTTTGTACAACATATCGGCGAAAGCCTTGGATATTACTTTCAGCACTTTGAATTTAATGCCAGTATTTATTACCTGCTACGCTGGGTGGGGTACGATGTTACCGGGTTCAACCTGATCATCGTATTTGGAAAATTAATGCCCCTCCTGGCCGTTACTGGTATTTGTTGCCTGGCCTGGTATAAAAAAATAACTACGCTGCAACATTTGCTGGAAAGAATATTATTCTCCCTGCTCTGGTATTACTTATGCAGCCTGGTGGTGCATCCATGGTATATCACCGTATTGGTGAGCTTGTCGATATTCACCCGCTACCGGTTTGCCCTGGTTTGGTCTGGGTTAATTTTGCTCACCTATGCCACCTACCTGTATCAACCGTATGAAGAAATTACCTGGTTAACGGCATTGGAATACACCCTACTGGGAGTAGTATTGTATTACGAGTTTACAAGGCATAAGTCGGATTTGTTAAAGCAATTGACGGTGTAGCAGTCTGCTGGTAGTGGTACTTTCATCAGCAAAAATACAGCAAATGGAATTCTTATTCACTTAATGTGTAGTACACCACCGCAGCGTATCCCATCAACAGCAAAACATGAAACGGGACAAAGGAATAATCTTTCAAAATAATGCCCATTGCTATACCTCCGGCAAAATAAATACAACAAGCTGTTTCCGCATAGATAATGGCAGGATACTTTTTTTTAACGTAACGATTGCCTTTCCATTTATCTTCCTGCTGAACCAGGTTAAATTTTGGGGTTCGTACAAAGGGGGTTTTCTTTCCGTAAAAGCCCTCCAGTACAGCGATGGTATTGTGCAATGCGAGGCCCATCGATACCGCAAGGAATACCGGTAAGGTGTAGGTATATTCAACCATGGCCCGTAATTTATTTTTATTGACGGCGAAGGAAGTTACCAGGTACATCACTCCTAGTATCAAAAAACTGATGAAGCCATAATTAGCAATGGAAAGCAGGTGATTATATTGCGGGCTCAGCTGCCTGATCCAGAGGATAGGTACACTTAACAGCGTACAGGTAAAAGCCGAAAGGAATACAGCGCTGGTTAGCAAATGAACCATCGCATGCCATTTAACGCTCCATGACTTGGAAGACATGCACACCTGGCGCAGGTGTTTCCGGGCTGTTTCTGCGCCACCCTTGTTCCAGCGGTATTGTTGCGATTTTACGGCACTCATTACAGGCGGCAGTTCCGAAGGCGCTGTAACTTCTTCCAGGTAAATAAACTGCCAATCTTTCAATTGTGCCCGGTAACTAAGGTCAAGGTCTTCGGTGAGCGTATCTGCCTGCCAGTTACCCGCATCAACAATACAGGTTTTTCGCCACACACCGGCGGTGCCATTAAAGTTGATAAAACCCTTCCCGGTATTGCGCCCTACCTGCTCTACCGTAAAATGGGCATCCAGGGCAAAAGCCTGCATACGGGTGATAACAGAATAGTTTTTATTCAGCCACGACCACCTGGTCTGCACCATCCCTATCCGCGGACTGATAAAATGCGGTAGCGTTTTTTGAAGAAAATCGCGTGCCGGTAAAAAATCCGCATCAAACAGCACAATGAATTCCCCGGAGGCGGTTTCCAATGCGGCTTTTAATGCACCAGCCTTATAACCCTGCCTGTTGGAGCGGCGCAAATGCTTAATATCCAGGTGGGGGGACAGTTGGCCTAGTTTGGTTGCGATCAATGCCGTGGTTTCATCCGTAGAGTCATCCAATATTTGTATCTCCAGTTGATCGGCCGGGTAGTCAAGTTGTACTATACAATCAATCAATCTTTCTGCTACGTATTTTTCATTAAAGATGGGTAGTTGCACCGTAATCGCAGGCAATACCGAAAATTGGCCATCAACCCGTGCTGGTGTTTGGTGTTTTTTTTTCAGGAACAGGTACCTAAACATCAGGTGGCCCTGGGTAAAGCTATAAAGTAAAATAAACAGCAATGACAGGAAATACAGTGCTATTGTCATCATCACCGCTAGCTGTAGTAGTATATTCATCGCAAGTAGTACACGGCTTACTTATTATTGTCATCAAAATTAAAGGCCACTGGCTCCATTCGTTTATTGGGCGCTACATTTTCCAGTTTGAGTACCCCTCTTGGGCAAACCGCTGAACAAATACCACAGCCCACGCAGGAGGAGCGAACAATGTTTTCGCCCTTTTGCGCATAGGCACGTACATCTATCCCCATTTCACAATAGGTAGAACAATTACCGCAGGAGATACACTGGCCACCGTTGGTGGTGATCCTGAAACGGGAAAATAATTTTTGTTGCAGGCCAAGGATGGCCGCCATCGGGCAACCGAAACGGCACCAAACCCTACTTCCCATCAAAGGATAAAAGCCTACGCCAATTACACCACTAAATGCGGCGCCTATCGCAAAGCCATACCAGCCTTTTAACAGGTTGCTGTCGATAAATAAAATATGTTGCTGGCCACTAAAAAAATTCATTGCAATTGTACCGATCATAATTATGCCCAACGAAGCAAGGGTTATGCGGGCATCTTTTTTCAATGCCTTCCTTTTAAAAATAAAAATTACCGAAATAACCACAGATAAAAGTATCACGGTGCCCCAAACAAATTGATGCTGGTTGATGACCGTATTGGTGGCGGGATCATTGAAAAAAGTAAACAACACGGCAATCGTAGTAAGCACAATAAACACAAGAATAGAATGAACAAGCCAACGTTCAATTTTCCAGGCAGTTAGCTTTTTACTGGAGAGATGGCGAAATGGGTCGCCAGCGGTTTCTGCCAGTCCACCGCAACCACACACCCAACTGCAATACCAGCGCTT
>JBBQOJ010000422.1:0-3905 GCA_038330815.1 Chitinophagales bacterium
GGCTTTAATGGCGGCTGCATCAGCTTTTGCTTCCGGTAAGGGAACATCGCTGTTTTTCATTGCTGTAAAAACTTCCACCAGGTTAACATTTTCTTTAACGGTAAATACCTCAATACTCTCCAGGTGAGAAAAACTATGCAAACGGGTGCTTACAAATTTGGTGCTTTTATCTTCCAACGATTTAACAACGCCCCCATCGGATTTGGAAGACATTAATTCAAACAATCCACCTAAACCGGTCACGGATACTAGTCTGTTATACTCCATACGCTGAATATTTTTTAGGGTTGCAAGGTAATAGTAAAATTGCAAAACAGGTCACAAAATTAAGCCATCAAATTATAAACAAGCCTATTCCATTTGTTCCCAGATTACCCTTCAGGGTAGAAATCCATCTTTTGAAAACAATGCCATTATTCCTTCCGGATTACCGCCGGCGCTACTAAAAGATATTACTTTTTAGCATTAATTTCCTCGTATAACCGTTGAACATCATCCCACTTAAACAACTGGGTACCATCATTCATAGTGGCCGCCGAACCGCAGGCCACCCCGAAATTAATAACCTGCTGCAGCGGCTGTCGCTGCTGCAACATATAGGTGATACCGGCCACCATACTATCCCCGGCGCCCACCGTACTTTTCTTTTCAACAACAGGGGCGGCTGCATAGTATTTTTTTTCCGCGGTTACCAACCAGGCGCCATCCGGGCCCATCGAAACAGCAATCAACTCGGCAAAGCCATCCCTAACCGCTTGTTGGGCAGCATCCGGTACTTCATTGGATTCCAACCTGGTAATATTCAACATCTTGCATAGTTCCCCAATGTTTGGTTTAATGAGGAAGGCTTTTTTCCCCTGTAAGGCCTGTAACGCCGGGCCGGAGGTATCAACAATACACTTTGCGCCAACTGCATTGGCCGACTTCACGATTAATCCATAAAAATAATCCTTCAATCCCGGAGGTAAACTTCCGCTTGCTACTACGTACTCGGGACTAAAAGACAGGATATCATCAATCAGGTTTTTAACAACCTGCTCTTCCATGGATCTTCCAGGAAAGGTAAACCGGTATTGGCTGTTGCTGCTTTCATCCAGCACTACCCAGTTTTCCCTTGTTTCAACACAGGAATCGATAGAGTGAAATTGTATTCCTTCTTCTGCAAGCAAGGATTTCAGCATTTCACCGTTATGTCCCCCGGCCGGGAACAACGCCATGGAGGAGCATTTTAACTTTTGTAAAGCTTTACTTACATTAATTCCACCACCTCCCGGTTCATGCACCACCTCGGAGCATCGCTGCTTTGATTCTGGTTTAATGGATTCCGTAGTGGTGCTTTTATCGATGGCTGGGTTTAAAGTAACAGTTACAATAGCATTAATACTCATAAATATCTTTTTTGGTTATAGGTTATTTGGGTGCGATGCCACAAAGTTCGGCATCTGCACCCACTTATCAGGTAATTTATAAATCCTGCCTCAAATGATTTACGTCATTTTTTTGATCCAATAGTCAATGGTTGTTAATATGAAAAAAGGGTAATTCCTACCCTTTTTATTGGGAGTGGCAGTTATTTACACCATAATAAAAAGAATTAAAAACAAAAGTGCGCCTGTTTTTTCAACACCAGGCGTCTAATGGTTTTGTAAACATTTTTATATGACACGATTTTTAGGACTTTTTCTTTTGTTTTGCATTACATCCCATGTAGTTATTGCGCAAAGTGGTGGTATCAGGGGCGTAGTGAAAGATGATACCGACCAACGGCCGGTTGCCGGTGCAACCGTTGTAATTTACCTGCCAACGGATTCTACAAAAACCGGGCGGGGAAACGCGGTAACTGATGCAAGGGGAAACTTTCTTCTGTTAAACGTACCTATTAATAGCTATAACCTCGAAATTACTTCTATCGGCTACGAAACCATTCAACGCCGGGTGTTAATTACCCCTAATTTGCTTGAGCTGGGCACCATTCGTTTTATTAAAAAAGGAAAAGAACTTGAAGGTATTGTGATTGTCTCGCAAGCACCTCCGGTAATTCAAAAAGGAGACACATCGCAGTTTAGTGCCAGCCAATTTAAGGTTAACCCGGATGCAACTACCGAAGACCTTATCAAGAAAATGCCCGGTATAACGGTGGCAAAGGATGGTACGGTAACCGCACAGGGCGAACAGGTAAAAAAAGTAACTATTGATGGCAAGGATTTTTTTGGGGATGATGCATCGGCCGCACTCAGAAACTTACCATCGGAAGTAGTGGATAAAATCCAGGTATTCGACAGGTTGAGTGACCAGGCACAACTTACTGGTTTTGATGATGGAAATTCAGTAAAGGCACTCAACATTGTAACTAAATCGGGTATTAAAAACGGCCAGTTTGGTCGTATGTATGCAGGATATGGAACAGATGATCGTTATAGTGCAGGAGGAAATGTGAGTTTTTTTAAAGGAGACAGGCGAATTTCACTAGTGGGCAATTTTAATAATATCAACCAACAAAATTTCGGTTCGCAAGACCTGTTGGGCCTTACCTCCAGTGGTGGCCGCGGTGGTGGTGGTGGCCGTGGTGGTCGTGGTGGCTGGGGCGGCGGCAATGATAATTTTACCGTCGGGCAGGCAAGTGGAATCAGTAAAACAAATGCTTTTGGTATTAACTACAGTGATCAATGGGGTAAGAAAATGAGTGTGTCGGGAAGTTATTTTTATAACAACAGCAATAATGTTAACCAGTCTATTGTAAGTACAGAAACCTTTTTTAATCCTAAAAACCAGTTTGGATTGCAAAACAGCAATTCAGTGGCCGATAATAACAACCACCGTCTTAACCTGCGGCTGGAATATAAGCTGGACGCTGCTAACGCTATCTACATAATACCAAGTATTAATATCCAGGACAATAATTCCACCTCCGTCTCTACCCTGCAAAATTTTTATGGTGTAAATGATTCAGTCAATACCTCCTTAAGCCGAATCACTTCAGATCGAACGGGGTACAATATTCGCAATTCCGTGCTTTTCCGTCACTCATTTAAAAAACGAGGCCGTTCCTTTTCTATAGGGTTCAATACAACGTTTAATAAAAACAACAGTGAAAATTATACGGAGGCGCAATTCCGGTTTTTCAACAACGGGTTTGTCAGAGATTCAATTCAGGACCAGTTTTACGACAATGCAACCAATGGCAATACCCTTGGTGCAAGTTTCGCTTATACCGAACCAATTGGTAAAAAAGGCCAGCTTCAGATTGACTATAATCCATCTGTACAAAAAAACAAGGCCGATCAGCAAACTTTTTTATTGGATGGTTTTGCCTACAATAAATTTGATTCCGTACTTTCCAACAGGTTTGATAATACAATAACCACCAACAATGCCGGAATCAGTTACCGGTTGGGCCAAAGCCGCGACGACCAATTGTCGTTCGGCTTCAACTTTCAAAATGCCAAATTGGAAAGTGAGCGGATTTTCCCTACGGCCTCCTCGGTTAACCAATCGTTTACCAATATTTTACCCAATGCACGGTGGCGCAAAAAACTGTCGAATAGCAGTAGTGTGAGGTTATTTTATCGGGCGTCTACAAATTTTCCATCAGTAAATCAACTGCAGGATGTGGTAAATCTTACGAATCCATTAAGGGTAAGCAGTGGTAATCCTGATCTAAAACAGTCATATACCCATTTATTGACTACCGGGTATACTTATGTAAATTCAAAAACAAGTCAAAGTTTCTTTGCTAACTTATTTCTACAAACCGCCAGCGATTATATTTCAAATGCAACCTATATTCCTACCAGGGACTCGGTGATTCAACAAAACCTGGTGCTAAATAGAGGTTCTCAATTTACCAAACCCGTTAACCTGGATGGTTACCAAAGCCTGCGTACGTTCTTTACCTATAGCATCCC
>JBBQOJ010000423.1:0-3898 GCA_038330815.1 Chitinophagales bacterium
GTTACCGCTACATTGCCGGCGGCCTACAACCATGGTTATGTAATGCAGGTAATGCAGGAGGCCGGTCAATTGAAGATAGCAGTCCGTTCAGTACCTGGTTGGGCAGGGGCGGGCCCGGTGTATCTTTTTGCGCATACCCGCGGCTCGGTAAAAGCAACGGAAAGCAAGGTGTTAAATAATGGGCTGGCCCTATTTACCATCGACAAAGGCAGCTTAGGGGAAGGGATATCCCATCTTACCGTTTTTGATGCCAACAGGCAACCGGTGTGTGAGCGGTTGGTATTTAAGTATCCGGAACAGCCCTTGCAGCTTCAACTGAGTGTAGCCAAAAAAGATTGGGATACCAGGGAAAAAGTAACGGTGCAAATAGCCGCCGGCAGTAGCGCCGCAACCCCCATGGCCACCAGCATGTCGATGGCCGTGTACAGGGCAGATTCGCTGCAGTGGCGAAACGAAATGGATATTAATAGCTACCTGTTGTTGAATGCCGATTTGCAGGGGAGCATTGAATCGCCGGGTTACTATTTTAATAACGTAAACAGCAGCACCGAACTGGCCATGGATAACCTGATGCTTACACATGGGTGGCGGAGGTTTAACTGGCAGCAAGTGTTACGGCAGCAACAGCAGCCAGTTAAATATGTGCCGGAGTTTGCAGGGCATACCATTCACGGTAAAGTGGTACATAAAATTACAGAAAAGCCCGGCGCGCAAATCCCGGTGTACCTATCAGTGCCGGGTACACGTAGTCTGATGTTTACTTCCATTAGCGACACTGCCGGCAATGTCAAATTTGAATTAAGTAACTTTTACAATGAACGGGAAATCATTGTTCAAACCAATGGGTTGGTGGATAGCATGTTTACGGTTGAAATAGCCAGCCCATTTTCCGGTAGCCCTGCAAACAGTGAAGTGGGAGAGCTGTTGCCATTTAAAGTAAATGAGCGGTTGCTGCAACAGCACCACACAGCCGTGCAGGTGCAACAAGGGTTTTACCTTGAAAAGTTTCGTCAATATGCAGTGCCTTCTTTTGACACCAGTGCGTTTTATACACGGCCCGATGCCACCTACCTGCTGGATAATTATGTTCGCTTTACCACCATGGAAGAAGTGTTTAGGGAGTATGTGCAGGCGGTGAATGTTAGAAAGCGCGGTGGTAATTTTTCACTACCCGTACTGGATGTAACCCGCAACGAGTTTTTTTTAACAGAACCACTGGTATTGCTTGATGGTGTGCCGGTGTTTGATTTTAATAAGTTAATGCAATACGATCCTTTGAAAGTGTGGAAGATGGACGTGTTATTGCGCAAGTACTACCTGTCGAACAATTTTTTTGACGGGGTTGTTAATTTAATTACCTACGCCGGCAATTTGCCGGGGTTTGAATTACCGGCCAACACCCTGGTGCTTGACTATGAAGGATTGCAATCCCAACGTATTTTTTATTCACCTGAATACACCACTTCCGAAAGCAGGGTAAGCAGGTTGCCCGATTTTCGCCACCTGTTGTTTTGGGCGCCTGAAATAAATGCAACTGGCGGAAAGGCCGCGGTAAGTTTTTATACAGCTGATCTTCCGGGCGATTATATTGCGGTGGTACAGGCACTTACTGCAGATGGAAAGGCCGCCAGTAGTGTCATTCCTTTTACCGTGCATAAAGGCAAGGCAATGGCAGGAAGATAATTCCTGTTGCAACCGGAAATTTACCGGAGCCTGGAATCATTTGCAAAAATTGTAAGTCGGTCAACTTTTTATTCAACCCATCTGTCAGATTGTACAGTAGGGTTGCCGTAGTTTCGTCAACACCTCACCGATTTAGAATGATTTTAATGTAGCGTCATAGTCCTATGATGGCAAAAAAGACAAATTTTAACTACGACTCAATTGTAGAGGATTTCTACCTATATTTGGCATTCCAAAATTGGTTAGCCAATTTTGTATTTAATGCATTGCTTTTGGTGAAGGGAGCAGCTGAAGGGGGGAAATGGATTATAGCTATATTTACGCCCTCGAAATACAACGGGAAACGTCCGTTTAACTATTATCTTCTAACCAATGGTTGCTATCAATCTCTACATCACCATATTAACTTAAACCACAAATGAAAAAGATTAATTATTTCCTCTTGTTAGTGATCATGTTTGCCATCCAAGGTAAGCCGTACGCGCAAGACAATACACTTACTAAAAAAGAAAAGGCAGCAGGCTGGCAATTGTTGTTTGATGGCAAAACTACCAACGGATGGAAGGGTGCATTTAAAGACCAGTTCCCTGATAAAGGGTGGAAAATTGAAGATGGGTTGTTAATGGTAACACCTTCAGACGGCGGTGAATCTACCAACGGTGGTGATATTGTTACCTTAAAAGAATACACTGATTTTGAGTTGTCGGTAGATTTTAAATTAACAGAAGGGGCCAATAGCGGGATTAAATATTTTGTAGCGGCTCAACAGGCAACACCGGCAAGTCCAAGATCCGCATTTGGACTTGAGTTCCAGGTACTGGATGACGATAAACACCCGGATGCAAAGTTGGGCAAAAATGGCAACCGCACCATTTCCTCCCTGTACGATTTGATTCCCGCAATAAGCAGTAAACCCGTGAAGCCAATCGGCGAATGGAACACCGCCCGTATTGTTTCCATCGGTAACACGGTGGAACATTGGTTAAATGGCATCAAAGTGGTACAATTCGATCGTAGCAGCAACCAGTTTAAACAGCTGATTGCAGGAAGCAAGTACCGCGATATACCTGGTTTTGGATTGAATAAACAGGGTAGGGTACTATTACAGGACCATGGCAACAAGGTTGATTACAAAAATATTAAGATACGCACCACCGGGTTACAGGCAGCAAAGACGGGCAAAACATTGAAAGTAGCGCCCGGCGTGGTGTCTTATACCTTCCGGAATAGTTTTCAAAAAAATGTAGCCGCTACACTGGATACCATCAAAGACATGGGGATTACCAATATTGAGTTCTCCAATCTTTTTGGAAAAACTGCCGCGGAGTTGAAACAGTTATTAGACCAACGCGGCATGCAATGCACTTCGTTTGGCACCGGCTACCCCGAACTGGTTAACAAAACCAGGGAAGTGGGTAATAATGCAAAAACACTCGGGGCTTCTTTTGTGCGCATTGCCTGGATACCGCATGATAAAGGAACTTTCGATATTGAAACCGCTAAAAAGGCCGTGGCAGACTTTAATGCAGCAGGCAAAATTTTAAAGGAAGAATTTGGGTTAACTTTTTGTTACCACAATCATGGCTACGAATTTCAACCTTATCTAAATGGTACTTACTTCGATTATATCGTTGCCAACACTAACCCCGATTATGTTAGTTTTGAAATAGATATTTTGTGGGTAGTTCATCCGGGTGCTGATCCGGTGGCCCTGATAAAAAAGTATCCCGATCGTTTTAAATTAATGCACGTAAAAGACCTGCGCAAAGGAATTAAGGGCAACTACTCAGGCAGCACGCCGATTGAAAATGATGTTACGCTGGGTACGGGCCAGATTGATATCGCTGCGGTAATTAAAGCCGCCCAAAAATCATCTATTCAACATTATTACATCGAAGATGAAAGCAATGACGTGCATTTACAAGTGCCGTTAAGTTTATCTTACTTAAAACAGTTGTAAGCAATGAAAATCTATTTTACCCGGTATTGCCTCTCCATGGCAATATCGATCGCTATGATGTGCCCGGTTGCCAAAGCGCAATTATCTTCCTGTAAGGCCGTAGTAGTAATGATACTCTAGTGATTGAAAACGATCAGTTGCGGAGAATATGTTGGTACAATGGTGGGGCGCTGCAGGGCATCCAATTATTTAATAAGGTAAGCAAACAAACCATTGCCGGCACTACTCCCCCGGCCAGGCAGATGTATCAATACC
>JBBQOJ010000424.1:0-3896 GCA_038330815.1 Chitinophagales bacterium
AAAAGTGAATTGAGAGAAACGCTGCAAAAGGAGGAAAAGGTGGGATATTGGCTAAGTTATACGATCTATTTTTTAGGTAAGCAATTAAAAGGCGGATACCCTTTACGTAAACTTGCCTTATTTAGGGTAGGGGCTGGTGAATATGAACGCATTGATGAAGAGCAGTGGAGCAAATTGGATATGGAGGTGCATGAGCATCCTATACTGGAAGGTGAAATAGGCGTCATCCGAAGTAAGATTGATCACCAGGATTTCAGGGGAGTTTCCCATTACGTGATCAAGCACAATGAATATGCTTCCTGGGAAGCAGGAAGGTTTTTGAAAACAGCCGGCGACCCGGCCATAGCTGCTAAATGGACCTGGAAGCAGCGTATCAAATACCGGTTGATGCGAAGCGTTTTAATTGGTCCGGCTTATTTTTGCGGAAGCTTTTTTCTATTGGGAGGATTTAGGGACGGCGCAAGGGGTTGGGCATTTGCCATACTGAAGATGTCGTATTTTACGCAGGTGTATTGCAAAATTCGGGAGAGCCAGGATTTACCCGCACCAAGATAAGGGCCTCGCAAGGCGAAAGAAGTGGGGTGAAAAACCAGGTTGTTAAAAGGTAGGGCAACAGCGTTCAGTCGCAAAAGAACAAACAATTCTTTTTATCCCTTCGGGTAGTGTATTTTCACAGGGATTTTTCAAGTATTTTGTTATGGGTAAGCGTGTTTTATTGATTGGAGGCAATTTTTTTCCGGAGTTAACAGGCATTGGGAAGTACAATGGTGAAATGATGGATTCCCTGGCAAAAAGAGGGTATGAATGTTCCGTCATCACCACCTTTCCGTACTATCCGCATTGGAAAATAGCATCGTCTTATGCAAAATCTGCCGGGTGGTTCAGGAAAGAAACCAGGGAAGTGCCGGGTATTGTTGATAACCCGATAAAGGTTACCAGGTGCCCACATTATATTCCTGCCAATCCAACTGGTTTCAAAAGAATACTGTCTGATTTTTCCTTCACTTTCATGGCCCTGTTAAAACTAATCGGGTGTTTGTTTGAAAAAAAACATGAGGTGGTAATAGTGGTGGCACCACCTTTCACATTAGGGATATTAGGCGTTTTATACCAGTTGATCAAGAGAGCCAAATTCGTTTACCATATCCAGGACCTGCAGATTGATGCCGCCCGTGACTTTGGATTGATTAAATCGCCGCTTGTAATAAAGTTGCTATTGGCCATTGAAAAATTTATTCTCAGGCGGGCGGATGTAGTGAGTAGCATCTCAAAGGGAATGATTAAAAAGATTGAGTTGAAGTATTTGG
This sequence comes from Chitinophagales bacterium, assembly GCA_038330815.1. Classification (GTDB taxonomy): domain Bacteria; phylum Bacteroidota; class Bacteroidia; order Chitinophagales; family Chitinophagaceae; genus Ferruginibacter. The sequence goes on from JBBQOJ010000424.1 coordinate 1,308, forward strand.
GCAAAGTGACCTTTTTTCCTAATTGGGTAGACACAGCACAATTTTTTCCCATTGCTGACAGAATCGAACTAAAAAAGGCTTTTGGTTTCGGCGAAACGGATAAGGTGATTCTTTATTCTGGTGCCATTGGTGAAAAGCAGGGGTTGGAAGCCATCTTGCATGCAGCAAAGGCCCTTGAACAGGAGCACAACGTAAAATTTGTAATTGGCGGGTCGGGGCCTTACAAGGAAAAATTGGAAGAATTGAAAGAACGCCTGCAGGTACACAATGTATTTTTCTTTCCTTTGCAGCCTTATAACCAATTGAACCGGTTTTTAAATATGGCCGACGCACACCTGGTATTACAAAAAGCCAATGCGGCCGACCTGGTGATGCCTTCCAAACTTACCGCTATCTTAGCGGTAGGGGGTATCGCGATCATTACTGCCAGTGAAGGATCGGGTTTACACGAGGTGATAACAGAATTTGATATGGGTATTTTGATTGAACCTGAAGATAGTGTTGCCTTGCAGTCAGCGGTAAGGCAAGTGATAGTGGGCAGCAAAATAAATACCAGTAATAATGCCCGGCAGTATGCAGAAAAGTATTTATCGATAGAACCGATATTCAACAACTTTGTGGACCACTTATAAATCCTACACCTTCTCGTTTCAGGTTTACAAGAGCAGGATGCTAAAATTATATTATACTGCCACAATTTTTGCATGGTTAAGTTGTTAATTAAAATATATTTACGATAGTATTTAAACAACCAGGTAGCCACCTGGCAACAACACATGGGCCGGCTACCCTATTTTTAACTATTGTTGAATGAGATAGTGGGCGGCGATATAAAAAACGCTACCTGCCTAAATGGCTATTAATTTACACTTTACTGCAAATGAATATTACCTATACCAATCTCTTTAGATTTTTCTTTGCCCTGGTTGACTTTTTGGCGATCAATGTAATTCACCTTGCACTGTTGCTGAATTTGAACAGGGTGCAGGGAACATTTTCTCAAAAGTATACCATCCTTTTTATTGTAAGTAACATCACCTGGATGGGGTGTGCCTACATCATGGGCCTCTATATCAACGACCAGTTTTTTAATTTCGAACGTTTCGCTAAAAGAACGGTGCAGGCTTTTGCGTTGTTTATTTCCACCTTGTTGTTATTTATTTTTTTGTACAATTTCAATTACAGCAGGCTTTTTGTTTCGCTCAACATTATTGGGATCGGTATGGCCCTTTTGTTTAGCCGTATCTTGTTTATCTCGGCGATCACTTATTACGGCAAGAAGGAACGGTTTAATAAAAAAATCGTGTTGCTGGGCTATAATGATCTTTCGAAGCAACTGGTTAATTATTTTAGCACCAATAGTAAATCTATCAGCATCGAAGGTTATTTCGAGGATTATCATAATATCAACGAGCTATCCGTTTTTCCAATTTTGGGTAATCGGGATGAGTGCGTATCTTATGCCATTGAAAACAATGTGAAGGAAATTTACTCTACCATTTCTCCGGAAAAACACTCCTATGTATACGAGTTGGCGCAAACGGCAGAAAAAAATATGATCCGGTTTAAGTTTGTGCCGGATTTCAGGATGTTTGTAAATCGTAATATTCACGTTGATATTGTAGAGAGTATACCAATTCTGTCATTTCGTTCCGAGCCACTGGAAGATATTGTTGCCAGTTCCAAAAAACGATTGTTCGATGTTTGCTTTAGCCTTTTTATAATTGTCTTCCTTCTTTCCTGGCTGGTACCTATATTGGCTATTCTTATTAAATTAAATTCGCGTGGTCCAATATTTTTTGTACAGCTACGTTCCGGCAAAGACAATAAGGAATTTCGTTGTTTCAAGTTTAGAACCCTAAGTGTAAATAAGGATGCGGATTCCAAACAGGTTACCAGGGATGATAATCGTTTTACCAGGTTGGGAAAATTTTTTAGGAAAACCAGTTTGGATGAATTGCCCCAGTTTTTCAATGTTTTATTAGGCGACATGTCTGTTGTTGGCCCACGGCCGCACATGCTAAAGCATACCGAAGATTATTCGAGGTTGCTCAACGAATACATGATCCGCCATTTTGTAAAACCAGGTGTTACGGGATGGGCCCAGGTAAATGGATTTCGTGGCGAAATAAAAGAGGAGGAGCATTTGCGCAAACGAATTGAACATGATATTTGGTACCTGGAGAACTGGAGTTTGTGGCTCGACCTTAGGATCATTTTTTTAACCTTGTATGTAACCATCAAAGGAGATAAAAATGCTTTTTAATAAATAACAAACGATCGCCGGTAGCCGGCTCTTTCGCAATAATTTAATCACCCACCGTTTTAACGGTGGGTTTTTTTATGCCCTCCAGTCAACGTTTTAAAGCGCATCCTTCACCAGGCGCTGGCCAATGCCTTTCTTCTCCTGCTGCACTTAGCCTACCCGTTGGTGTTTTACTCAGCAACGCATTTCAAGGCCGCTGCACCACGGTTGTTATTCAGCCAATGTTGTTGCTCCCTTACAATCACCCTGTTACCCGAAGTGTTTCTTAAATGGTATTAATGGTGCTGCCTCACGCGTTGCAGCCGTTTGTCCTTTTTCATTCT
>JBBQOJ010000425.1:0-3887 GCA_038330815.1 Chitinophagales bacterium
TGGTAAAGTATGCTTGTGGCCTGGGATGCGACGCGGCCACGTATGTAATAAAAACATCCCTAAACGAATTATTTACTCCCCTGCATTTAGATACGGATTATCAAATTCACCAGTTTAGTATAAAAATCCGGTTTACAAGAACCGGCAAATTTAACACCTCCTTTACCGGGCCTCCTTATGAATTGATTGAAATTGTGGATATCAGCAGGTAGCATTCAACCTGGTATTTTGAAACGCGCCCAAAATGTTTACCTTCGCGTTTCAAAAGTTCTTTTCGAAATGATCAGCAGAAGAAATATCCGGGTGAAAGTAATGCAGAGCCTTTACATTTTAGACAGCATTAGCAGTGAAGTAAAACCCGGCCAGGCAGTAGCCCAGTTAAAAAAGCAAATGGACCAATCCCGCCAATTGTTTGTTTACCTGGTTTACTTTATCAGTGAAGTGGCGCGGTACGCAGAAAAGGATGCACTAAAGAAGGCTGCCAAACACCTGCCAACCCAAAATGACCTGAATATCAATACCAAAATTGTTGGCAACGAATTGTTGTGGAAAATTTTGGAAGATACCAGCTACCAGGCGGCACTGGGTGCTATTAAGCCTCAACAGATGGTAGATAATGAGCTATTGCGTAAAACCTACCAGGCGTTAATTGCCTCAGAAGAATACCAGGATTATATCGCCATCCAGGGAAGGGATAAAAAAGGGGAAAAAGACATCCTTGAATTTATTTTCACTAACCTGATGTTGCCCAACGAAAACTTCATCAGTCATGTGGAGGAGCATTTTATCAACTGGGATGATGATGCTGAAATGATGAACGTGTTGATACAGAATTTTTTACAAAAGCCCTCGGTCTTCGATTTTAATGAAATCGTAAGCAAGGAAAAATGGGATTTTGCCAAAGGGCTGTTGGAAACTACCCTCGAGAAAAAAGAAGTGAGTATGGAACTGCTAAAACCCAAATTAAAAAACTGGGATGCAGAGCGGATCGCGGCGCTCGACCTCATCATCATTCAAATGGGCATCAGTGAATTCCTGTTTTTCGAAACCATCCCTACCAAAGTAACAATCAATGAATATATTGACCTGGCAAAGGATTACAGCACGCCACAAAGTGGCCAGTTTATCAACGGCATTCTCGATAATATTCATAAGGAACTAACAGCGGAAGGCAGGATTAATAAGAAAAATTTTAAGAACAGCACCTTGTAATCTCCGTTGGTGACTACCTGGTATACAACCCGATGGGGAAAATTGTGCCGGTAACAGCTACTCAAAGTGCAGCACACGGTAACATTTATTAACTTCGCAAAAATTTAGCCGTGAAAAAATATGTACTACTTTTATTGGCCACCGCTTCATTGATGGCCTGTAATGTGCGCAGGAACGACAAGATTGTAGATGATGTAGTGAAGGATATGGCCACTGCGGTACTGGATACCACCACGGTACAATTGATAGACAGCGTATACAATTTCGGGAAGGTGAGTGAAGGAGAAAATGTGACCTACAATTTCCGCTTTAAAAATGTGGGCAACAAGGCCATGGTTATCAGCAGCGCCACCGCCAGTTGTGGATGTACCATACCCGAAAAACCGGAAAGGCCCATTCTGCCTGGCGAAACCGGCTCTATAAAAGTGGTGTTCAACAGCAAGGGCCGCCAGGGGCACCAGGAAAAAAACATTACCGTAATGGCCAATACCAATCCCGCTTTTCCACCATTGGTACTAACAGGCGAGGTAATGGAAGTAAAGTGAACCAACAATTTTTTTAATACTTAATCAACAACACAATGCATTTACAAGGAATTCTATTAAACATGGGACAGGGCACGGCCCAGGGTAGCAGCAGTTTTTCACTGATATTTATGGGGGCAATGATTCTTGTTTTCTGGCTGTTTATGATTCGCCCGCAGGCAAAAAAAGCCAAACAGCAAAAAACATTTATCAGCGACCTGAAAAAAGGGGATAAAGTAGTTACCATCGCCGGTATACATGGCAGCATTAACAAGGTAAACGAAGACGGCACTTTAAGCCTGGAAGTAAGCCCTGGCAGTTATCTTAAAATAGAGAAAAGTACCATTAGCATGGAAATGTCTGCTACGCTGAACAAGCCAGCTGTTGAAGTGAAAGCATAATTCACACCGCTAATTATCTTATTATGCAATACATTTAACCGGCCGTTTTAAAGCGGCCGGTTTTTTATTTCTTCAAGGCAGGTGGCATAGGGCTATTACTGTCCGGGCACGACCGCCCTGGTGGGCATTGGTGGCGTCGCACCCTTGTACATTGGTACTGGTGGCAGCAACCCGATTTAGCACCTGGGTAGCCCGCATAAATCCGGGCGTTACATGAACAACAATTAAAAATAATTAAATGATAAAGGTGGGCATCACGGGTGGTATCGGCAGCGGCAAAAGCACGGTGGCAAAGGTGTTTGAAGTGCTTGGCATACCGGTGTATTATGCAGATGATGCTGCTAAAAAATTAATGCACAACGATGAAATATTAAAGTCGGCATTGGTACAACAATTTGGTGCCGAAACGTATACCAATGGCGAATTAAACCGGGCATATCTTTCAAACATCGTGTTTAACAATAGTGAGCAACTAACACTACTCAACGCCATAGTACACCCGGCTACCATCCGCGATTCGGAACAATGGATGCAGCGGCAAACCACGCCCTACGCGATCAAAGAAGCGGCCCTGATTTTTGAAAGCGGCGCGCAACACCACCTGGATTATATCATTGGCGTAACCGCACCCGCAGCGCTAAGAATACAGCGGGTGATGAAAAGAGACGGCATTACGGAGAAAGCGGTTCAGGAACGAATGGCAAAACAACTCGACGAAACGGAAAAAATGAGGTTATGCAATTACGTTATTACCAACGATGAGCACACCATGGTACTGCCCCAGGTGTTGGCCCTGCACAAACTGCTCGTGTACTCAAGAGGTGTAACCTTTTAAAAGGTTACACCTCTTGAGTACACGAGCTCACCATTCACAAAAGTTTTCAGCACCTTAGTTTGCAGTAATTTATTGGGATCCAATTTCATTAAATCACCATCCAATATAATAAAATCGGCCATTTTCCCTTTTTCCAGGCTGCCCTTTTCCATTTCCTCAAAATTCGCTTTCGCTGCCCAAATGGTCATGCCTTTCAATGTTTCCTGCCTGGTCAGCGCGTTCTCCATTTGGTAACCATTGGCCGGCCACCCCTTTGCGTCTTTCCGGATACAGGCGGCATAAAATGTTTTAAGCGGACTGATATCTTCCACAGGAAAATCTGTACCCAGCGGCAACCAGCCATTCTGTTGCATCAATTGGCGATAGGCATACGCTCCTTTTACGCGTTCTGCACCCAGGCGGTCTTCCGCCCAATACATATCCGAAGTGGCATGGGTAGGTTGCACGGAGGGGATTATATTGTAACGGCCGAATAATTCAACATCGTTTTTATTTACCACCTGGGCATGCTCGATACGCCAGCGCAGGTCGTTTTTTCCTTTTAATTGTTTGGCATAGGTAGTCAGCATAATGCGGTTACCCGAATCACCAATGGCATGGGTACACATCTGGAACCCGTGCTGGTAAATACTTTCCGCCACCTGCTCGTAATGTAGTTTGCTACGCATTAAAAACCCAACACTACCGGACTTATCAGCATAAGGTGCCAGCAGGCAGGCGCCCCTGGAGCCCAGCGCACCATCTACATAAACTTTAAAGGAACGAACATTTAATCGTGGGGTTTTTATAATGCCGCGTTTAAATGCCTTTGTATAATTACCGGGGCCATCACTTAACATTACGTATAAACGCATTTTTAACACCTGGCTTTTTTGAAGTGCTTCAATCAACTCCACATCTTCATAACTAAGCCCG
>JBBQOJ010000426.1:0-3886 GCA_038330815.1 Chitinophagales bacterium
ACCATCAACCCACAACCATCAACCACAAACCATAAACCAACAACATTCAACCATAAACTTTCAACCATCAACCCCCAACCTTCAACCATAAACTTTCAACTTTCAACCATCAACTCCCAACCATCAACCCCCAACCATCAACCTTCAACCCCCAACCATCAACCCCCAACCCCCAACCCTCAACCTTCAACCATCAACCTTCAACCAAGCTTTCGTAGCATAAAAAAAGCCGGAAAAAAATTCCGGCCATTTATAATGTATTCGTATGCTTATCTTTTTTCGCGCATTGGAATGCGCTTTCTTCCTTCGCTACGGTCGCTGCTTTCGCCACGAGAACTCCGGTCGCTTCTACCCTCATCAGCAGGGCGTTTAAATCCACCATCTGCTTCATTCATTCTCACCAGGCGGCCATTGTATTTCTTACCATCCATGCTCTTGATCATTTTCGCAGCAGCTGCTTTATCAACTTCAACCCATGCATTCATTTCACGGATATCAATTTTACCCAGTACTTCCTTGTTCAGGTTGCTCTCATCCAAAATGAATTGCAAAAAGCTGGCTTTGTAAAAACCATCCTTGGTACCCAGGTTAATAAATAGCCGGCTGTAGCCATTATCGGCGGTCCGTGTAAACACGGGGCGTTCGCGCCTGTCGCCACCTGCGTTGCCAAAACTACTTTCCCTTCTATCCCTTGTATCTGTTTTTGCATTCAGGTCATCTGAATTTTCATAGTATTTTAAAAAGTGGTTAAACTCCAGGGCAGCCACTCTCTTTAATACATCTTCCTTACTGATGTCGGCAAATTTAGCGGACAGGTCGGGCATGTAAGTTTCGTACTCATGGTTTGAAATATCGGCATCCATTAGTTTATCCATAAAATGAAAAAACTGTTTGCGGCAAACATCTTTACCACATGGAATATCCAATTTATGAAACTGGGCATTGATCATTTTTTCAATAGATCGAATTTTATAAGCTTCGCGGCTATGGCAAATGGTAATACAAATGCCACTCTTCCCGGCCCGGGCGGTACGGCCACTGCGGTGGGTGTATACTTCAATATCATCCGGAAGTTCGTAATTGATAACGTGGGTGATACCATCCACGTCAATGCCACGGGCGGCTACATCGGTGGCAATTAGTAACTGTATGCTTTTGGCACGAAAACGTCCCATCACTTTATCACGTTGCTGCTGTGTTAAATCGCCATGAAGGGCTTCAATATCATAACCTTCTTTTACCAGGCGCTCCGCCACATCCTGCGCATCTGCCTTGGTGCGGGTAAAAATTACGCCGTACATACCGGGGTTAAAATCCACCAGGCGTTTCAGGGTGTCGTAACGACTATGGGCAGGGGTAATAAAATACTGGTGATCGATGTTTACGTTAGCCGTATTCTTTTTACCCATGGTCACCTCAATCGGGTTGGTCATGAAGTTTTTAGAAATTGCTTTCACAGCGGCGGGCATCGTGGCACTAAACAACCAGATACTTTCCCTTAACACTGTGTTCTTCAAAACAAAATCAATATCGTCGCGGAAGCCCATATTCAGCATTTCATCTGCTTCATCCAATACCACATATTTTACTTTTTGCAGATCGATCGCCTTTCTCTCAATCATGTCAATCAGGCGGCCCGGAGTGGCGACTACAATTTGTACGCCTTTTCTTAGTTCCCTGATTTGCATTACAATGGAAGCGCCGCCATACACGGGTTCTACACTCAGGCCCTTCACATGCTTTTTGAAATTTAATAAATCATTACAAATCTGTAGACACAATTCGCGGGTAGGGCATATAATCAATGCCTGCGGATGTTTTTGGGCGGTATCAATCAGGTGGAGGAGGGGAAGGCCGAAGGCGGCTGTTTTACCAGTGCCGGTTTGTGCCAATCCTACAAAATCTGTTGTTCCTGATAATAAAACTGGGATGGCTTTATCCTGGATCGGGGTAGGGGTTTCAAAACCCATTTCCGTTATTGCCTGTACTAATTGTTCGTTTAAGCCTAAGGCTTCAAATGCATTCATGTAAATTTTTTTTGTGTTTACATGATATGCTATTTTCTGTTGTCGCGCTACTGAATTCCTAATTAAAAAAGTTCAAAGTAAATTCTACTATCAACAGCCTTTTGGGCACTTCATGCAATACTCGTTATAAATAATTTTGCAAAACTAAGGTTTTATTGCCATAAAAGGCACGAAGGGTCAAACTATATTAATTCCGCCGACGTAGTAATACTATTCGCCCTGCAAAAAGCGTTACCAATTAAACCAAGGTTGATATGCTTAGTCCAATGCTGTTCGGTTGGCTGCATAAACAATGATCATGAATAAAATTGTCATCGCGATTATATCCTTATTGCTCCTGTCAGTAGTAAGTTTTTCTCAGAAAGTACCGGAAGGTAATGCGGCTGCTTTTGATTCTGTGGCGGTATTGGAGGAGTTAAGGCAGTTGTTATCCAACACCGACGAACCGGAAAGTTATGGTTTTGCAGGTATTGGTATTGGTAACCGGTTGTTTAGTTCGCGTAATCCCACCCTCAATGCCAAGCAGGCCATTACTAATAAAATAATCTATACACCTACTGTGGCCTATTTTCATAAATCGGGATTGGGCCTCACTGCTGCCGCCAACCTTCTCAACGAAGGGGATGGTTTGGGCGTTAACCAGTATTCAATTTCACCCTCCTTTGAGTTAAACAATAATAAGTATGTGGACCTGGGCATTTCATATACACACTATTTTGTAAAGGATAAATTTTCACCTTTTGCCTCCCCTATCCAACAGGATGTATTTGCAAGTGTGGCTTATAAAAAAACCTGGATACAACCGGGCATCGCCATTGGATTTGCCGGCGGCGATTATAATGATGCACGCTATAAGGACACCGTGGTGTTAGGGGTACGGCGCCAGTTGTATGATTCGGTTAATTATAAGCTACAGGTATTTTCAATAACGCTGTCGGCCGCTCACCGTTTTACCTGGCATGGTGTGTTGAATAACCGCGATGGCCTTAGTATAACACCGTCGCTGTTGGCGAATGCAGGTTCGGGTAAAACCACCATCACCCATAAAACGAATGCCAATATCCTTTTTAATTTCCTTAGAAAAAGGGGTAGGGTGCCAAGGTTGCAAACGGATGCATTTGAATTGCAATCACTGGGCGGTAACATCGGTATCAATTATATGATTGATCACCTGGTAATTCAGCCCCAGCTTTATATGGATTATTACCTGCCTGCTACCGACAGTAAACGCTTTTCCACCATTGGAGCCGTTACCATAGCCTATACTTTTTAGGCTGACCTACGTGGTATAATGTCAATTGATTACTGGTTAACAAATAATTATCGGTTGGAAATTGCCGTTGGCATACAAGTTGAAATGATTTAATAAAATTTTAAAACATCAATTTATGAAAACAACACTCTTAACCCTTGCACTGGCTACCTTCCTGTTTTCATCCGCCCATTCCCAGGGATTTCACCTTGGGGTGAAAGGTGGTGCCAACATCAACAAATTAGACGGTAAGTCTTTTAAAGATGAATTTAGTTACGGTTACCACCTGGGAGGTTTTGCCGAAATTGGACTAGGTAAAAAGTTTTCTATTCAGCCAGAAGTATTGTTTAACCAGATTACGCATGATACCACCGCCCAGTTCAACCAGATTTATAAGAATGTTTTTAGCAGCGATCGTGGCAACATAAAATTAAATTACCTCACCATCCCTATCCTGCTGAGTTTCCGGCCTTCGAGTTTCCTCAGCCTCCAGGCCGGTCCGCAGTTTGGTATTTTAATGGATCAAAATCAAAACCTGGTACAAAATGGTAAAGCGGCATTCAAAAACGACCTGAGTATGATAGGTGGTGTACAATTAAAGTTTGGC
>JBBQOJ010000427.1:0-3880 GCA_038330815.1 Chitinophagales bacterium
GCCGGGCAGCCTTCCCTATTGGGTGTTTGGCTCCTTCTTCCTTGGGTCATTTTGTTCCATCGCTTCTGTACTGTGGTCCATTAGCAAAACACCCGAAATTCCCCCTACTGCAGCGGAACTGGCGGCTTTAAAAGCTGCAAAGGGTGGCTGGCTGGCACCCATCCGTGAAATTGCGCATGCTATCCAACACATGCCAAAAGTGATGTGGAACCTGGCCCTGATCTATTTGTTTCAATGGTATGCCTTGTTTTGCTATTGGCAAAATGCTTCTAAAAGTATTGCTTTATCTGTGTGGAACGCTACCCCTGCAAGTAACAAAGCTTTATACAGTGAAGCAGTGGGGTGGACAGGCCTGGTGAATGGATGGTACAACGTGGTAACATTTTTAAGCGCCTTCGCACTGGTTGGCCTGGCAAAAAAATACAGCGCCAAAATGGTTCATCTTTTTTGTCTTGTTTTGGCCGGTGTAGGGTTGTTGATTTTTCCTCATTTGGAAAACAAGTACCTGTTGTTTGCGCCCATGACTGGTTTTGGAATAGCCTGGGCCAGCATGATGGGGGTACCTTACCTGATGGTAGTGGCAGATATTCCAAAAGAAAAATACGGGGTGTATATGGGAATCATCAATATGATGATCGTGATACCGATGATACTACAAAACATTAGCTTTGGCTATGTTTTAAAACACTTTTTAAACAACGATCCACGCAGTGCCATTACGTTTGCCGGCACCCTTTTATTAATGGCCGCAGCCGCAACGATATTGATAAAACCGGGAAAGCCAGGGGAAGATGTGTTAATATCACTGGGCGGCGGCCACTAGCGTATTAATTTAGGGTATGCTTTCCGGTTAGTTGTGCGCTGTAGAAACGGCAACTGGCTGACAATGGCAATTTTTAAACTTTAAAAAAGGTAACCATGGGTAAAGTTTTATGTATTGGCGAGGCATTAATTGATATGATATGTACGGATACGGGTAAGTCATTATCAGAAGGTAATAACTTTTTGAAAAAAACAGGCGGGGCACCCACCAATGTGGCCGCTGCTATTGCCGCGCTGGGAGGCGAAGTGGAGCTTGCTGCCAAGGTAGGCATAGACCCTTTCGGTAAACAATTGGTTGAAGAAATGGAACATTTTGGCGTATCCACCAGGTGGATGATACAGGATGAAAAACACTTTACCACCTTTGCTTTTGTATCCCTGATGGAAGAAGGCGAGCGGGATTTTTATTTTAACAGGGGAGCAGACGGGGAATTATCAAAGGAGGAAATTGACAGGATTGACCTTGAAGACATTAGCCTTATTCATTTTGGATCGGCCACTGCCTTTTTACCCGGGCCGCTTCAGGCCGCTTACCAACACCTGTTACAACGGGCACTGTTAAAAAATACCATCATTAGTTTCGATCCAAATTATCGCCAGCTTTTGTATAAGGAAGGTACCCGTTCATTTGTAGATCAATCATGGGACTTTCTCGCCTGCTGTCACTTTTTTAAACTAAGTGAAGAAGAAGCAATGTTGATTACCGGCAGTAGCACACGCAATGAGGCAGCCGCGGTGTTGCTTAAGAAAACCACCGCCACTTTTGCCATTACCCTGGGGAAGGAAGGTACCCTGCTTGGCCACCGGCAAACTACTTCCATTATTCCAAGTATCCCGGTAAAACCGGTTGATACCACCGGAGCAGGGGATGCCTTTGTTGGGGCGGTATTATACCAGTTAAAAGATAAAAGCCTGTCTGAGCTGGACAACCTCGCCACTGCCAGCTGGGCGCACATTGTAGCCAATGGCAATAAAGCGGGTGCCCGTACCTGTGAGTACATGGGTGCCATGGATGCTTTTAAACACCTCAATAACCAGATCTTTCTTTAAAATCTTTATCGTGTACAATCCACAGCTACATCAACGAATTAATACCCTGCTTCAGCAACAGCAAATTGATATAGCCGGTAGTGATAATTTATTTTACACCAGGTTTGTCGCCAATGCCGCTGCCATTCATTCACTCTACACAGAATTATATGGTCGTCAACTGCAGCAGGAAGTAATTTTTGACCGGTTAATTAACACCATTACAGCAGCCTATATTAAGCGACCGGCTGCCTTAAAAATCCGGGATGACGAAAAGGAGCAGGCGGGCAACTGGTTTTTAAGCAACCAGCTTACCGGTATGAGTTTATATGTAGATCGTTTTGCTGGTAACCTTTTATCGCTGGAAAAGAAACTCGGTTATTTTCAGCACCTCGGTATTAATTTGCTGCACCTGATGCCCATCATGAAAAGTCCGGCCGGGGAGAGTGACGGAGGTTATGCCGTATCGGATTTTCGCCAGGTGGATGAGCGATTTGGTACCATCGATGACCTTCAACAATTACAGGCAGGCATGCACGGCCAAAACATGTACCTCATGATGGATATTGTACTCAACCACACTTCACATCATCACGACTGGGCCCATAGAGCAAAAAAAGGCGACGCCAACTACCAGGATTACTTTTATATGTTTGATAACCGGGGCATTCCCGACCAATACGAAAAAACGCTGCCTGAAATTTTCCCGGAAAGTTCGCCCGGTAACTTTACCTGGTCGGTGGAATGCAAAAAATGGGTGATGACCATTTTCCATGATTACCAATGGGATTTAAATTACAGTAACCCGCGGGTGTTGGTAGAGATGCTGGATACCATATTTTATTATGCCAACCTGGGCGTTGATATATTACGAATAGATGCACCTGCTTTTATATGGAAACAATTGGGTACCACTTCCCAAAACCTGCCCCAGGCCCATGCGTTATTAAAATTAATTAAACAATGTGTGCAGGTAGCTGCACCAGGCATGGCCTTACTCGGCGAAGCCATCGTGGCACCCAAAGAAATAATGAAATATTTCGGCACCGGTTTTTATACCGCAAGGGAATGTGATTTTGCCTACAACGCCACGCAAATGGCCTTGCAGTGGGATGCATTGGCAACGGGCGATACCCGGGTAATGCTGGCAGCACAACACGAGATTTTGCAGAAGCCATTTGGCACTTCGTGGATTACCTATACCCGCTGCCACGATGATATCGGTTTAGGGTATGATGATTATATGATAAGGAATGCAGGGCTTGATCCCTACCAGCACCGTAAATTTTTACAGGAATATTATGCAGGCGTATTTCCTGGTTCGCCTGCTACCGGGGCATTGTTTTCGGTAAATCCAAAAACACAGGATGCCAGGATCAGTGGCACACTGGCTTCGTTGTGTGGGTTGGAGAAAGCGATTGCCGCAGCGGATGAAACAGCCATTGATACGGCGATCCAAAAAATACTCCTGATGCAGTCGCAGAGTTTTTTCCTTGGTGGCGTGCCCATGTTGTTTTATGGGGATGAAGTGGGGTATACCAACGACTATACCTACCTGGAGGAGGAGGGCAAGCAATATGATAACCGATGGATGCACCGGCCCGTTATAAACTGGGAGAAAAATGACTTATGCTCGGTAACAGGCACTGTGGAAGAGAGAATTTATTCCCATACCAAAAAGCTGGTCCATATTCGGAAGCAATTGGCGGTAGTAGGTGATTATAAAAACCTTGCCTGGCTAAACCCGGTTAACATCCATGTGGCCGTTTACCTCCGCACACTGGAAGACCAAAAGCTGTATTGTGTATTCAATGTAAGCCATGAAACGGCCTACCTTACCTGGGCTGCCTTTAAACAACATGGCCCCTCTCCTCCACAATTATATGACCATTGGAGCGATCAATATTTTACGGTAGGTAAAGATGACCAACATTTGATTATGCCGCCCTACACTTTTCATTTACTGGAGGTTTGTACCGTACCATCATTCAATGGGGTGATTTCCTGATACAGCACGCCACAGCAGCGA
>JBBQOJ010000428.1:0-3880 GCA_038330815.1 Chitinophagales bacterium
GTGGCAATACCACTCATCCGCTGCATGCAATTAAGTACCAACCTTTCGCATTGTAATATGGTATGAACTTCTGCCGAAACTGAAAAAGCCATCTCCCCCACGGCCATTTTTTCACCATCATTTTTATATCGTGTAAATACACTGTCGGGTTGTGCCAGCTTAAATATTCTTTCTGCAACAGCCATACCGGCGAGTATACCAGCCTCTTTTATCTTTAATACCGCTTCGCCTTTTGTGCCAAGGGCAATGCTCGACAAGGTAGCGTGATCCCCGCTTCCGATATCCTCTGCCATTGCACTTTTTATCAGCGCATTCAACTGCTGGTCGTAGTTCATCATCTGCAAATTTAAAAAAATAAAAACCTGTAAAAGATCACTCTTACAGGTTATCGAGGGGAAATATTTAACAATAATTACCGGTTCTCAAAACGCAGTTCCTGTAACACCTGTTTGTCCCCCTTTTGCTTCATAAAAATCGTTGTTCTATAGGCACCGCCCTTTGTTTGCAAGGTACCAATGCAATATTGTGATCCGGCATTCTCCCCTTTATGAATTACCTCAAATCCCTTTACCTGGTTATTGGCAAAAAAATCCTTTAACACCAATTCGCCCTGGCTTTTACTATAGCTGTTACTTTTATCGGGCATGCTAATTTCGATGCTGTTATCGAAAAACTTAGCCACCGCAGCAGCATTTCCTGACTGCATGGCATTAATCACATCCTCTATACCGGCAAATAATGTGAAGGATAACAGCAAACCTGTTATGGAAATGGCGAAAAAATGTTTCATGGTAATTATTTATAGGATACTATTTTGCCAAAAACGTGCCAGCCTCAAAAGGTGGTGATGTGATTGAAGTGAAAAGATAATTAGCTTTTTTGAAAAACTATAAAAAAAGTTAGCTTTACGGTATGAACACAAAAAAAACTATCCTCATTATCATGGACGGATGGGGCCTTGGTAAGATAAAAAGTAGTGATGCCATACAACATGCCCAAACACCGTTTGTTTCTTCCTTATATAGTAATTATCCTAATTCAACGCTGGTTACCTGCGGCGAAGAGGTGGGGCTGCCAGACGGGCAGATGGGGAATAGTGAGGTAGGCCATTTAAACCTGGGCGCCGGCAGGGTAGTATACCAGGAATTACAAAGAATAAATGTGGGCATTCGTACCGGTGAGTTTCAACAAAATATAGTGCTGCTGGATGCTATCCGGTATGCCAAACAACATAATAAGCCGTTGCATTTAATTGGACTGGTGAGCGATGGTGGAGTGCATTCCCACATCAACCATGTGAAGGCCATCGCCAATATTTGTAAACAGGAGGAAATGAACAACCTGCTGGTACATGCTTTTACAGATGGAAGGGATACTGACCCGAGAAGCGGGCTGGGATTTATTAGTGAGCTACAGGAGCATCTTGATCAAACCACCGGCTCCATCGCTACTATTACCGGAAGGTACTATGCCATGGACCGCGACAAACGCTGGGAAAGGGTAAAACTGGCGTATGATGCCATGGTAAACGGTATTGGATTTGTTACACCGGATATTATCGGTGCCATACAAAAATCTTATGACGATGGTATCAGTGATGAGTTTATCCATCCTATCATTAATGGCAAACTATTCAACACCCGTATACAAGCTGGCGATGTGGTGATCGCTTTCAATTTCAGAACAGACCGTTGCAGGGAAATTACCGAGGTGCTTACACAAATGGATTTCCCTGAAATGGGCATGCAGCATTTAGACCTGCACTATACCACCATGACGCAATATGACCAGACCTTTAAAAATGTTAAAGTAGTTTTTGAAAACGACGATTTAAAAAACACCCTGGGTGAAATACTCGAGAAAGAGGGTAAAACGCAGATACGCATTGCTGAAACAGAAAAGTACCCACATGTATCCTTTTTCTTTAGTGGTGGCCGCGAAAAGCCCTTTGAAGGTGAAAAGCGCCTGATGGTACCTTCCCCAAAAGTAGCCACCTATGATCTCCAACCAGAGATGAGTGCCTTTGAATTAACGGAAGTGATCATCCCTGAAATCAATAATAAAACAGCTGACTTTATCTGCCTGAACTTTGCCAACGCAGATATGGTAGGACACACCGGTGTTTGGGAGGCGGTAATCAAAGCGGTGGAAACGGTAGACACCTGTGTTGAAAAGGTGGTAACGGCTGCCTTGCAAAACGACTACGCAGTATTCTTATTGGCAGATCACGGCAATGCAGATTATGAAATTAATGAAGATGGCAGTCCGAATACAGCCCATACCCTTAACCTGGTGCCGTTTTTTGTGATTGATAATACCTGGCGGGGCGAATTAAAAAGCGGCAAACTGGGTGATGTGGCACCAACGATTTTAACCATGATGGGCCTCCCTATTCCTACAGAAATGTCAGGTAATGTGCTTTTCTGAAAGTCAAATTAATTTAACACAATAAAATGAAAAAAATCCTACGGGCAGTTGGCTTGTTATTACTTGCCACACTGGTCATTATCCAATTTATCCGTCCTGAAAAAAATGTAACAAAAGCGTCCACTGCTTTTGCCGGCGACATTAGCACTGTATACCATGTTCCGGCTGAGGTAGACGTTATTTTAAAAAACAGCTGTTACGATTGCCATAGTAATAACACCAGTTACCCCTGGTATGCCAATTTTCAACCAGTAGCCTGGTGGCTGAACGATCACGTGGTGGAAGGAAAAAAGGAAGTGAATTTCTCGGAGTTTGCCAGCTATGCCCCCAGGCGGAAATACCGGAAACTGGAGGAGGTAATTGAAATGGTGGAGGAAAATGAAATGCCACTCGCATCTTACACGCTTATACATAGGGAGGCCAACCTAACTGCAGAACAGAAACTTAGCCTAAGCAACTGGGCCACTGCCATCAGGGATACAATGAAGGCGACTTATCCTGTGGATAGCCTAATCAGAAAAAAGTAATCTACCCTTATTTTTACAGCATTGATGGAAGCGGGCACGCCGGGTGTGTGCGGGAACCTTCTTAACAATTTACTCCAATGAAAAATATAGTGATGTTATGTGGAGTACTGTTACTTTTTCATTCCGGCTTTACCCAGGTCAAAAAAAATAAGCTGAATGATTCAGCTGTGGCAAGGATCATCCTGGAAGAAGAGGTAGTCATCTCAGCAAATAAATGGGAACAACAACTCAATGAGGTGCCTAATAAAATTATCAAGATAAGTAAGCTGGATATTTTAAGTAATAACCCTCAAACCGCTGCCGACCTGTTGGCTCAAACCGGTAGTGTATTTGTACAAAAAAGCCAATTGGGGGGTGGAAGCCCTATGATCAGGGGCTTTGCCACCAACCGGGTACTGTTGGTAGCGGATGGTGTACGAATGAACAACGCCATCTACCGAAGTGGCAACCTGCAAAATATCATCAGCATTGATCCGCTTAGTGTGCAGACAGCAGAGGTAATTTTTGGGCCCGGATCGCTGATTTACGGTTCGGATGCAATTGGTGGTGTTATGGACTTTCATACGCTGGAACCTGGTTTTTCGGCCGACAAAAAAATGCTGGTGCGGGGAAGCACCGTTGCGCGGTATGCTACCGTGAACCAGGAAAAAACGGTGCATGCCGATATCAACCTCGGATGGAAAAAGTGGTCTTTGTTAACTTCTCTTTCTTACAGCAGTTTTAACGATTTGAAAATGGGGAAGAACGGCGGGCCGGACAGTTATCTCCGGAGGGAGTATGTAGCGCGAATCAACGTGATGGATAGTATCCGGCAAAATCCGGATCCGCGGGTGCAACGTATCAGCGGATATCATCTAGTGATTCTACTGCTATAAGAAAGCTTCAGGTCTAAGGATAGGCTGGAGATCGAGTACAATATGAAATAT
>JBBQOJ010000429.1:0-3873 GCA_038330815.1 Chitinophagales bacterium
ATTTTGGTGTCTTTTTTTAATAATCAAAAAAACCGGGGTATGGCGGGGTTCAATTAAAAATTAACACCCCTCCGGGGGGTGGGCCGGTGTTTGTAAACCCAACCCACGCCCCCCGCCCCGACAATTTGAAATGCACCCCGGCAAGCCCCGGTTTTTTTGCATTATTATAACCAGCTACCATTCTAATAAAGCTGTTTCACTTTAAACTAAATAATGTTAACCCTGCTGCCTGGTCAAAATTCTGTCAACATTCTTTTTTTAGTATTTACTAAAGAGGTATACTCTTGAGCAAACATTTTAATTACGAAAACGCTTTCTCTAAAATTGGACGATAAAATATTTGATGAAACAGAAGAAATAACATCAAAGCTGAAATTGGCCAGGAATCGGTATATTAACGAGGCGGTAAGTATTTATAACCTTTTTAATAAACGGCGGTTATTGAAAAAGCAACTGGTAAAAGAATCCAAATTAACAAGTATTGATTCAATGGAAATATTAGGGGAATTCGAGAAAATTGTTGATGAAAATTAATCAATTTGACATTTGGTTGGCAGACTTAAACCCAACAACCGGCACTGAGCATGGTAAAACCAGGCCTGTGGCTATTATTCAAACAGACTTATTAAATGAAACTCATTTATCTACCCTAATATGTCCGGTAACTACAGATATTAAGCCTGCCGTTGAATTATTGCGGGTACATTTAAGAAAAGACCAGTTGCAAAAATTAAGCGACATTCTTGTTGACCAAATAAGTACAATAGACAATAAAAGATTAATTAAGAAACCTGGACAACTTGATAAAGCTCAAATTACTCCCCTTAAAGCGAACATTAAAATTGTGCTGGACCTATAACACTACGACAACCAATGCACTTCTGCAAGTTTGGCCATTACAAATGGCAGCAATGCTTCAGGACATCCCTTTTTCAATTGACCTTCCGTTTCAAACTTGTACTTTAGTATTATAATTTAGCATCGGAGCCGGGCAATACCGGCTATAAATCCCCTGTTTTGCAACTAAGCAAAACGTTAACGGAAATTATGACCCATAAAACAAAAGGTATTGTGTTGCGCACCACCAGGTACGGTGATACGAGTTTAATAGTGGCGATCTTCACCGAACTGTTCGGGCTGCAGTCCTACCTGGTTAATGGCGTTCGATCATCAAAAAAATCACCTGCCAAGGCCAATTATTTTCAACCTGGTGCGTTGCTCAGTTTGGTAATTTATCACAACGAGCTTAAACAACTACAACGTATCAAAGAGTTTGAATGGGATTATTTATTTCAGCAGGTATTGAGCGATGTTATCAAAAACAATATTGCTTTGTATATGGTAGAACTTTTGCAGAAATGCCTGAAACAACCTGAACAAAATACGCCGCTTTTTTATTTTTGTGAAGACATCTTAATACAACTCGACAAGGCCGACAAGGCAGTAACCGCCAATTATGCCCTCTACTTCTCGCTTCAGCTAACCCATTTTTTTGGCCTGAAGATGCATGATAACTTTAATGTCCACCTGCCCATACTAGACCTGCAGGAAGGGAATTTTGTGGCGAAGCCGCCAGACCATCCGAATTACATCGCCGGCGAGCTTGCCCAAACCACCGCCCAATTACTTAAAGTGCAGCAGCCCGCTGAATTGGCCCAGTTTAAATTGCACCATGAAACAAGGCGTAAATTGCTGGCGTTTTATCAAACCTATTATGCACTGCATATTCCTGATTTTGGCCAGCTTCGTACCCTCTCGGTATTGCAGGAGGTTTTTTAAAAATAAAAACTAAAGAATCCTCGTGGCCACGGATAGTGGACTAAGCTTTAAACCATCCAGGTGTTCTACCAGTACAATCCCTGGCATTTTACCCTTGCTAAAACTACCCAGGGTAGCTGCCTGTTGCAATGCCAATGCGCCATTATAGGTGGCCCACTTCAGCATCATTGGTAAGGAAACAGAATTACCTGCATATCGCTGAATGGTTTTTAATTCTTCCAATATATTTAACTGGTGATTACTGGCATAGCTATCTGTACCAACAACGATATTATCTGTATGCAGTAACAGCAATTCCAATGGGGGAAATGCCTGTTCAATATATCGATTGGCATTAACACAGAGGCAGTGCCACAAATTAGGTTGGATGCCTTGTTGGGCCGCGAATGATAAATCTTTCCCGTTGATAAAGGTGTTATGTACAGCGATCATGGTTTGTTGCTGGTTGAAAAAAGGCAACCAGCTTTGAAAAGAGGAGGTTCCGGTAGGTTGAAATGCACTGTCATTAATGGCAAAATTACGATACAACTCCCTGAATTTTCCGGTACCCGCCTGGTACAACTCATTTTCAGCGGCGCATTCCTGGTTATGTATCGTTATTACCTGGTTGGCAGACTGGTGGTTTAACAGTTGAAACAGGGCATTGGAAACGCTGTAAGGCGCATGGGGGCAAACAGTTACCGGCCAGTGGTTGTTGTGCAGTAAAAACTGGTCCCGCACCGCATTCACCGCCTTCATCCGGCTGGCAGCAGCGGTATCGGTGAACCCACTTACTTCAATAAAGTTATGCCAGCGGAGAAGGCTTTCCTTTTTGATGGCGAGGGTATCAGTGGTATTGCAAATATCTCCCACCAATACCGTTCCCGATTGGTATAGCTCGTTCAATGCCTGTTGCATGGCGCCCACTTTTAATTCGGCATCGGCTGCCCTTTTGCTCATCACCAGTTGTACAAACTCCACCAACCCGGTATTTTCGGGAATGATGCCTTTTAAATGGCTTAACTCAAGATGGCAGTGCGCATTAACAAATCCGGGGCACAGTAAACCCTTCATTACTTCTATCCCCTCCCCTGCATCTTCCAGCGGCACCAGGTCAATAATCGTCCCCGAAGCCGAGGTAATAATAGCAGATGGGAAGGATAATAATTCCTGGCCGGTAAAAATATATTCTGCCGTAAATTTTCTGTTCAAAATGATTGGTTGATATAGTGTAAATTTGCCGCCGGTATTATAAACGCCAATGGTGTTAGCGCAAAGGTAAGCAGTGCCCGTTAACCCGGCGGCATTGGGCATCCTGCCTGAAATACCCGGATACCAATATTGGTGAACGCTACAAAAATTAACAACATCCCAAGCGGGACTGGATATTATGCTAGACAAATTAGATGCAATAAAAGGCAGGTTCGATAACCTGGGCGTAGCACTTACCAACCCGGAGATTGTTAGCGACAACAAAAAGTTTACCGCCATCAGTAAGGAGTACCGTAGCCTCGAGAAGATTGTGGACGCCAGGAACGCATACGTGAACTTACTGGATGATATCGAATTCAACCGCGAGGTATTAAATGGCGATGATGGAGAAATGCGGGAACTCGCCAAACTTGAATTGCCGGAATTGGATGAAAAAAAAGAAGCGTTGGAAAAAGCGCTGCGCAATATGTTGATCCCGAAAGATCCCTATGATGAAAAAAATGCCATTCTTGAAATCAGGGCCGGCACCGGGGGAGACGAAGCTTCTTTATTTGCAGGCGACCTGTTGCGCATGTACCTTAAATACTGTGAAAAAAAGGGTTGGAGAACTGCCCTTTTAAGTGAAAGTGAGGGAACGGCCGGGGGTTACAAAGAGGTGCAGGTGGAAGTGGTAGGCGATGATGTGTATGGGGTTTTAAAATTTGAAAGTGGCGTACACCGGGTACAGCGGGTACCGGATACCGAAGCCAGCGGGCGCGTGCACACCAGTGCCGCCACTGTTGCCGTGATGCCGGAAGCAGAAGAAGTTGACTTCGAACTAAAGGAAAGCGATGTAAAAATGGAAACTGCCCGTAGCGGTGGTGCAGGCGGACAAAATGTAAACAAAGTGGAAACCAAGGTTTT
>JBBQOJ010000430.1:0-3868 GCA_038330815.1 Chitinophagales bacterium
CCCGATCGGTTCCCCGGTGGTGGAGGCGTTCCAAATTTCGCCCTTCACCAGAACGCGTCCATCGGGTGCCAAAACGTCCATGGTAACGGCAGTGAGGCCGGTCATGGCTTCCAGGCCCGTAACAGCCGTTCGTTGCTGGGCCTTTAATCCGGCACCAATCACCCACAGAAAAAAGGCTGCTGTTAAGGCACTCGTGGTGATAATGAGCAGGCGGGAAATATGAACAACTTCCAGCGGCGAACTGGCCTTTATTAGCATAAATGAACCCAGCAGCAGGGAGATAATTCCGCCGATGGCGAGCATACCCTGGCTTACAATTTTTATTTCCAATAATAGTAACACCACGCCAAATACAATCAGTGCAAGGCCGGCATAATTAATGGGCAGGGTACGCATGGCAAAGAAGGCGAGCACCAGCGCTATTACCCCAACTACACCCGGAACGATAGCCCCTGGATTAAACAGCTCGAACATTATCCCAAGAAAACCTACCATCATCATCAGGTAAGCTATATTGGGATCACTGATCCCATTGAGGAACTTATCAAAAAAGTTCATTTCCACCAGCTCGATTGTGGCATCCTTCGTTTTCAATACCACCTCGCCGGAAGGCAATTTCACCCTTTTGCCATGCACCTGGTTCAACAGGTCTTTGTCAGAAAAGGCGATCAGGTCAACTACTCCTTTCAACACCGCTTCAGGAGCGGTGATGGATACACTTTTACGCACAGCATCTTCCGCCCACTCGAGGTTACGGTTTCTTTTGGCGGCGATGCTGCGAATAAACGCGGCAGCATCATTAGTGATTTTTTCACTCATTACGCTGTCCATCATTCCGCGCAGGTTTACAGGATGCGCTGCCCCGATATTGGAAGCTTCTGCCATG
Organism: Chitinophagales bacterium; assembly: GCA_038330815.1. Lineage (GTDB taxonomy): Bacteria > Bacteroidota > Bacteroidia > Chitinophagales > Chitinophagaceae > Ferruginibacter. Next base: position 887 of record JBBQOJ010000430.1, read on the forward strand.
GCTGCCACATGTGCGGCCATGGTTACAAACACCCCTGCAGATCCGGCGTGGGCGCCTTCGGGTGACACATATACAATTACAGGTACCGGGCTCTCCAAAATAGCAGCTACAATTTCACGGGTAGATTGCAGTAAGCCACCTGGTGTATTCAGGTGAAGCAACAGGCAGGATGCATTGGTCGCCTTTGCCCTGCCAATGGCTTCTTTTACAAAATCAGCCGTTACCGGGTTAATAGCGCCTTCTATTTTGATAGACACTACGCGCTGGCCGCTTACGGTTGTAAGCGACAAAATGTGCAATGCCAGAATAGTTATCAATTGCTTCATACAAAACTGCTGGTGGGTGATGCCTGCCAGACCGCGGCATTTTGATACTGTAAATTACCGAAAATAAGTTTACTTCCCGCTATTAAATAAAGGTCACCATTCAATAACCACCATCAACCAACCCGCCACAAAAATTACGAAGTAACCAGCAAGCTGCGCAATTACACACTCCCTCCCCTCCTACTTATAACAACCGCCATTTGCACCTAACAATTTACTTTGTTGTAAATTATACCGGCTAATAAATTATTACAACCAGGTGCACACCGAATACTATTGCAAAGATGAACAATATGACAGGCATTGACCAATTGTTGCTATTAAACAATTATAAAAACAATCGCATCGGCCTGTTGAGCAACAGCGCTTCAGTAACGGCAACGGGTACCTGCACCCGTGTTGCCTTGTTGCAACATGGCTTTCAACTTGTACAATTGTTTTCGCCGGAACATGGACTTGCAGCCACCGGTGCTGATGGCGAATGGCAGGCTGATACGAAGGATGCCATTACCGGGATACCTGTTACCAGTTTGTATGGCAGCAAGATGGCCCCCGACAAAAAAGACTTATTAGACATCGACCTGGTGGTGGTAGACCTGCCGGATATCGGCTGCCGGTTTTATACTTACCTGTGGACTATGACATATATGATGGAAGCCTGTGCTTCCTATGGGATTCCAATGCTAATAACAGACAGGCTCAATCCAACTGGTATGAACCTTGATTTGTCGGAAGGGCCAATGCTGAACGAGGCAAGCTGCGCTTCCTTTATTGGAAGGTGGTGCATGCCCATCCGGCATTGCTGTACCATGGGTGAACTGGCGTTGTATTTTGCGGCAACCAGGATGAAATCATTATCACTTAAAATAATTTCTGCGGGTGATGATCCTGCTGCGGTTACTGCCACCAACAAGTTTATACCTACCTCACCCGCCATGCAAAACATCAGCACTGCCATGCTTTATCCTGGCACAGGGTTGATGGAAGGTATTAATGTAAATGAAGGAAGGGGAACCAACCACCCGTTTGAGGTATTTGGTGCGCCCTGGATAAATGCGGAGGAAGTAAAGGCAGCGTTTGATGCTAACCAACTGGAAGGCATTAAGGCAACCACCATTACCTATAGCCCGCAATCGTCGTTGTATGCGGGGGAAACCTGTTATGGACTACAACTTAATATTACAGACTTTCCTCTTTTCCGGCCGGTTAAAACCGGCATCACCCTGTTGCAGATATTGCTCAGGCTTTACCCACACCAGGTGAAGGAACGATTATATGCCACGGTGGCCAACCCTGGCGGCACAAGGCACCTTGATAAATTGCTGGGAATACCCGATGCGCTGCAACAATTAGCAAACGGTATAATGCCAGCTACCCTTATTGCCGGGAAATGGAAGACCATCATGGAAAACTATTTGCTTTATCAGCGATAGTTATTGCGGGCCGGCTGCCGTGGTGGCTTTGGTAAAACTAATGGGAAGTGTTACTTCGGTTTCCATTAAACGATGATGCTCAATGGCGGGTAACCATTGGGGTGAGTTGGTAACTGCCGCCAGGGCTATCTTATCAAAGGCAGGATGGAAAGGCACTGATATAAAAATGTTTTTTAATTTCCCCTCCCGGTCAATGATGGCATTTACTACTACGGTAATATCGCCGGTAGCAAAATTATCCCAGCCCTGGGGTATAATGGCCTGTAATGACAGGTAGTTTTTCCAGGCAGTATCACCTCCTGTAAATGCAGCCGGTCGATCGTTATCCACTGCGCCGGTATCCTGATTGCCATCTATATCAAAATACTTTTTTTCCACCAACACGCCTTGTACATATTTCTCACGGGCACTGGTTTTGCCGTTGTGATGAAAATACTGCCAGGTACCACGATGTACCCCTGCTGCTGCAAAATACCCTGCTGCGGCAGGCATTCCATTTTGGTGCCATGACACCGCCACACCGCTGCCATCCTTCTGCAAGGTGATGCTATCTTTAGGCATACCATCCCGGTACCAGGTATAGGAAGTGCCTAGTAATTTACCCTGGTGATAAAAAGCGGAATCCTTCATAGCCCCATTCTCATAATAAGCGCGGTACAACCCATTTAATTTATTGTTTTCATAAAAACAGTCCTTCTCCGTTACTCCGTTGGCATAATAACTATACAATGCGCCTTCCCCTTTGGTACACTTAGCATCGCTGAAAAAACCTTCCATCTGTAGTTTATCTTCCCGCAGGTAATAAATAGCGCGATAAAAAAGGTTGCCATAATTGTGGGTTTCTGTATAAAACACCGCCTTATCAACATCAACCTTCTGCCATTGGTGATTAAAATATTGTTGCAGACCCTGCGCCATAACAGCCATGGAGGCTATACTTAAAGCAAGGAGAATCAAAACCTTTTTCATCGGATGAAGATAGTAGAAAATAAAAAAAGTTGGGCAGTGGCGTAATCCTTTTGTTGCGCTCTTAATAATGCTGCCGTTTAACCGATCATTTTTTGCCTGATGATTTCCATCAGCGAGGCTTTATAATTTTCACCTATCAATACATCCGCCGTCACATTTTTCAACAATATCCTGTTTCCTTCAATACCGCTGATCCTGCTAACCGCAATGATGAAAGATTTATGCACCCGTATAAACTGGCGGGTGGGTAAACG
>JBBQOJ010000431.1:0-3860 GCA_038330815.1 Chitinophagales bacterium
ATATTTGGTAGCAGCAAAGCGGCCCAGGCCCCTGCCACCATTTTCTTTCGAAAAAGTGATAGGTGTTTTACCTCCAACGCGGATGGTGTTATAGCGGTTCACCCACCATCTTCTCATAATATTTACATCACCCCCGATAGAAAAATATTCATTTTGAAAAACAAACAGGGCTTCCTTATTTCCTTCACTGCGGTTGGAGTTTTTATCAATAAACATATCGGTGAATGCGGTACCGGGTTTGGTGGCCTCTGTACCATACCTTGCTGTCATGAGATTGTAATTGGGATTTTGAATTACTGCAAGGGCTTTGTCTTTTGCGTTTTGATTTTGGCCCGTGGTTAAATAAAGTTCGGCCAGGTAATGTTGTGCCACTACTTTTGAGAGACGGCCTTCCACCGGCGCCACATCAGGAAGGTTAGCTTCAGCAAATAGCAGGTCTTCTTCCATTGCTTTTCGCACAACTGCCACAGCGGCTCTCTCCCAATCTGTTTTAATGTTATCGCCTGAAGATTCTTGCAGGTTTAACGGTACATCTCCCCAGAGGTAAGAGAGGTGGCGGTAAGCCCATGCCCTGATTAACCGGGCTTCCCCCACTACCTGGTTTTTTTCTAACGCTGTCCAGGTAATCGCCGGGTTTTCGGCCCTGTTAATAATAGTGTTAGCTGCATTAATGGTTCTGTATAAGTAAATAAAAAAGCTGCTGATATAGCTATTGGTAGGCGTAATTCTTACACCAAAATCATTAAACACCGATTCTGCGGCACCGCCTGCGGGATATAGGCTGTAAGCATTATCTACTCCAATCATTGCGGCTGTATTGGAGATATCATTGGATGCCGCTGCAATTCCCCTTCGTTCCTGGCGCACCAGGTTATACAAACCATTTAACCCAGACTCAAAGCCTGCTTTATTTAAATATAAATTGTCGGGTGCGATAATTGCTTTTGGCTGCTCCGTTAAAAAATCTTTCTTACAACCTATGGTGGATAATAGCAAGGCTGAAAGCATTGTTATTTTGAAAATATTGTTCATGAGTTATCTTTTTTAGGTTATACTTATTAAAGCGTTAAAGTGGCACCCAATACTATTTCTCTTTGTAAAGGCAAACCATATTGGTTGGTAAATTCAGGATCAAGTCCTTTGTATTTTGTAAAAGTGGCCAGGTTCCTGCCGGTGGCATAAAACTTCAAGCCGGAAACTCTTAAACGACCAGCCAGCGATACGGGTAGCTGGTAAGCCAGTGAAAGATCTTTTAACCTGGCAAAGCTGGCATCCTCGTATAAATTTACACTCAATTTGTTGGCATCCTGGTCGTTGGAAAAATGGGTGCCGTTTGGATTGGTAGGCGACCACCAGTCTTTTAAAACTGTATTTCTTCTTGTATCAGAAAAAACATTGTCATCCTGTAGCGGGTTATCTTTTGTAACACCTTGTAGCCCATGGAAAAATACCATTAGGCTAAAACTTTTATACTTAAACGTATTGGTAACTCCCCATATATATTTGGGATCCCGCTGACCGAGGAACGCCCGGTCTGATACGGTATTGATGGTGCCGTCGCCGTCAATATCCTTTATTTTTACCCAACCCGGTTCTGCTGTAGGTTGTGCAGATGCATCCACTTCTTTCTGGGATCTGAATATACCATCATACTGCAGTCCATAATAGACCAGGATTGGTTTTCCTATAAACCACCGGTTGCCCACATCATCTTTTCCATCACCATACAGGTCAACAATCTTGTTCTTATTACTGGAGAAATTAATATTTGTTGTCCAGGTAAAATCAGCATTAGTAATATTGTTGGAAGTAATGCCAATTTCAATTCCTTTGTTGGCCGTTTTACCAATGTTCTGGATAATGCTTCCTATTCCCTGTACCGGCGAAATACTTCTTCTTAATAAAAGATCCTTTGTTTGGTTTGAATAAAAATCAATGGTTCCCTGGATGCGGTTTTTTAAAATGCCAAAATCAATACCCACGGTAAATGATTTGGTAGATTCCCATCCCAGGTTGGCATTAGCCAGGGCCGTTGGAAAATAGCCAGGAAAAACGGTACTTCCACTCAGGTAATAGGCTCCACTGGTTAACCTTGCCAGCGCGGTATAGGGGTCCACCGCCTGGTTACCGTTTAAACCATAGGATGTTCTGATTTTAAGGGTATTAAAAATATTTACTTGTTCCATAAAACCTTCCTGGGCAATATTCCATGCTACAGCTACCGACGGGAATGTGCCGTATTTATTACCTTCTCCAAAGGCAGAATAGCCATCTCTTCGGGCGGTAAGGGTAAGCAGGTACCTGCTATCGTACCCGTAATTTAGCCGGCCCATTTGAGAAACAAGGTTTCCTAAAGAATTGGCAGAGGAGGAGGTTAACAGTGTTGCCGCATTCATCTGGTAATTTGTTAAAACATCATTTGGGAAACCAACACCATCCACCTGGTCCCGGTCGAAATTGTCGCTCTGGCTGCTATACAATGCGGTAAAATTGATGTTATGTTTACCAAATGTTTTTGTGTAGTTCAATATATTTTCCACAGTAAAACTTTGGCTGGTTGCACTGTAGTTGGAAGCAGTGCCGCCTGTTTCAAATCCTATCGCTACATTTCTGCCATAGTAAGTCTTACGCCGGTTATTATCGTACTCAATACCAGTATTTAATTTATAACTTAATCCTGTTAAGAAGGGAAAATCAACCTTTACACTGTTGGCAGAAAAAATGCGGTAGGTATAATCCTCGTTTTTTACCAATTGGTTAGCCAGGGGATTTCTTGCCTGGGTATTGTCCGGGTATGCATACAATGCTAAAGAGCCATCAGGGTTATAAGGATTGGTTAGTGGATTGAAAAAATTAGCGCCGCCACCGGTATTCCTGGTATCATCAAATTCAACTGGCAGGCCACTTCTATCCTGGAAAGAAAGTTGCGAACTGGTGGCAATGGTTAGCCAGGGAGTTACTTTAATATCCAAGGAAGGTCTTAGTGTATATCTTTTAAACTGGTCATTTACGGTAACACCTTGTGTATTGAGGGAAGTTGCGCCAAAATAATAATTGATTTTATCAGCCCCGCCACGAATTGATATGGAGTGTTGGTTTTTAGCTCCTTTGCGGGTTGCAAGATCATACCAGTCAACGAATTTACCACTATCATAAACATCCTGTTCTCCCGGCGAGAGTATATTGGTATTTGAGTTGAGCCGGGTGGTTTTGAATTCGTAAAATTCCTGCGCCGTTAACAACCTGGGCTCGTTTACAAGTGTTTGTGTGGCATAAAATCCATCATAGGCAATAGTAAGTTTTCCTTTTTTTCCTTGTTTGCTGGTAACCAGAATTACCCCGTTAGATCCCCTGGAACCGTAGATAGCTGCGGCAGAGGCATCTTTTAAAATTTCAATTGATTCAACATCATTCGGGTTTATTTCAGAAATTCCCCCTGTGTAGGGAATACCATCCCAAATAATCAATGGGTTATTGCCTGCTGTAATGGAATTGCGGCCTCTTATCAATATAGAAACATTGTTGCCCTCGGCGCCACCACCATTGGTGTTTATTTGCAAACCAGGCACCGACCCCTGCAGGGCTTCTGCTATATTGGTATTCGGCAATTGAGTCAGCCTGTCTTTAGACACTGATGCAACAGCGCCTGTGATATCACTTTTCTTTTGCGTACCATACCCTACCACTACCACCGCATTTAATAACTGTTCACTTGTTTCGAGTTGCACATTGATCACCTTATTGTTTCCTAATGCGACTTCTTTATTTGTAAATCCGGTAGAGCTAAAAAGCAAAACTTCGCCCCCTTTTTTATTAACAGTCAGTGAAAATGACCCATCCAAAGCCGCGGTGGTACCACC
>JBBQOJ010000432.1:0-3860 GCA_038330815.1 Chitinophagales bacterium
GATTTTTCGGAAGCGGTGAAGAACTTTTTGGATCCGGGCTATTCATCCATCAGCAATAAGGAAATTAGTACCGCACCGGAAGGAGAGATAACAGAAGTGGCACTTTTTTACAGGGATATCATCAGGTGTGTAAAGCAAAAAGATTACAAAGGATTTGTGCAATGGATATTCAATTACAGGCATAGTTGGAAATTCATACCCACCTACGATATGGTTTTGTTTAAACGACTTTTAAAGGAACTGTTTATCAATAAAATGGTTGAAAGAAAAAATGGGGGGGCGTTTAAACTAAAAACTGAAAAAAGATAGCATTCGCTGCATATTATCCATTGTAGCGGGTTATTATGAGGTAGTAGCCAGCGATTGTTGACTTAACTATTAGCATCATCCATGGGTTAAAAGTGAGCCCCAACAATGGAATATGTGAATTTTATCCACCCGAAGTAGGATACCCGCAAGTGTTTTCTTGTTATAATGAATTAAGCGATGGCGGGTTATATGCTGGCTCAGCAACGGTATCAAGATAATCAAGGATGGCGCTGTCTGTGGCCGGATTGAACTTCCTTGCAAATAATTTCCCGCAACCTTTCAGCCTTTCCGCATCTTTAATGGTAAACGTAGCAGGGCTTGGCTTTCCTTCCGACCAATCGATGTACCGCAAATTATCATTCACCATATCTTCCCTGTATTTCGAATTGTACAAAATTGTTTGAAAAACAATTTCATCACTGCCCCACACCAATTTAAAGAAGCGCTTTACATGACTGTTGGTTTTTAAAAAGGTTACGATATAGGCTGCGTGTTGGGCTGTAATGGTAAACCATTGCGACCTGCCGACAGGTACCAGGCCATTGGGCATATTTCTTTTTGGTAAGATGCTGTTTATTATTCTCTCAATGGTGTATTTCCTGGCGATGTTATATTCGGATAAATGATATCGTGTAAGACGGGGAATCGCTTCCTGCCATTCAGTATTTACAAGTAGGGCATGCATAAATGCTTTGCCCGGATGTTGGCAGAGGTACTCATGGATTTTTGTTGCACTCCTCAAAGGATAATCCTGGCCGCTTAGTAAATTGATATAATCATAGTTTTTACCGGATTGCAAAATAGCTTCCATCCCATTAACTGTTGCCTGAACTATGCTATAAGCGCCCCATTTTACCTTTTCTCTCTTTTCTACAAAAAACACCTGTTTGTCTTCCGCCAGGAAAAGAAATTCCCCGAGGTTTATTTTCAGGTCAAGGTGAATATAGCAATCCGCATTGGGATGCTTTAAACGCCCGATCAGCCTTGCCAATTGGTCCGGGCCTGCGTGGGTCAATATAAGGTGTGCAATCCTCAACTGGTGACGATGTTGTTTTTATATATTGCCTGTTGTAACATCATTTTCGATTCAGCATAACCGGTTTTGAAAATACCGGCCAAGGTGAAATCAAGGTATTTTTTCAACCAGTAATAGCCAAAAAATGCCCCTGATAAAAACGTAAATAAAGTAGCCAGGGCCACCCCGTTAATATTACCAAACAGGTAGATACCGGTAAAGTCGAAAATAACATTGGTGGCGAGCATTACCAGTACTTTAAAGAAGTTGATTTTTGGCTTATGAATGATATCGAGTGTAACACCCAAAAAGCGGTCGATAGGGTAGAACATGGCGAAGCACATAAAAATGCGGTACACAGATACTGCATAGGTACCCTGGTATTGTGCGCCACCAAGCAGGCCTACTGCGATATCAGCAAATAAGATGGCGAAAAGTGATACAGGTATCAAAGCCAGTGTAAGCATGCCTGCATATTTCTGCATGATATGTACCACTTCATCTTTTTTGTTCCTGTTAAAGGCTTCCGACATCGCAGGCATGCCCGTGGCCAGGAAACTTCTCAGGGGGATTTCTATCACTTCCATCAGCCGCATCGGGATGGTGTACATGGCTACGGCGGCCGGACCGGCAGCGCCCAATATAAACATGATAATAAAGGTGTCGGAACTTCGCAGCAGGTTAGTACTGATGGTGGTGCCTACACTGTATTTGCCAAAATGAAATAATTCCGCTACACAAGCTTTTGTTCTTTTTGTAAAAGTTTTTATCCTGGTCCATCCTTTTAATATACAGTAAAGGCTGGATAAAGCGGCGCTCAAAATATTGATTACCAAAACCGCTTCCAGGCTAATGGTTTTAAAAATGATCATTACCAAAACCATCACGATAAATACACCCTGGTTGATAATACGTAAAACCAGTAACTGGTCAAACCGCTGTTCGGCCTGCAATACCCAGGAGGCAATACTGGAGGGAAGCGTACACAGGAAGGCAATACCAAACCATTTAATCACAATGATAAGCCCGGTATTATCGGTCAACTGTAATCCTGCAAATGCCAGTAAATCGGCAGCTATTAAAACGCCGGTAATTAAAATACTCAGGTACCATACCGATCCCAACACCGTTTCGGCCCTGCTTTTTTCGGCACCACTGTAAAATTTGATCATGGCTACCTGTAAAAATCCGGTACGAAAAGTATCCAGTAAAACAAAAACAGATTGGAAGAAAAACCAGTAACCAATATCGTTGGCAGGCATAAAGCGCAGTAATATGGCCACGGTAACCATGGCCAATACCGACATGGCACCATTACCCGATAATGAAAGAAAATGTTTATTCTTTAATTTTGAAAGCAGATTTTTCAACACTTTTTTTGATTAATTGAGAAGTAGTTTGAATGCCTTTTTATTTTTCACTTTGATTAATTGCCTTGTAAATTTCACCCACGCTATTTTGCCAGGTATGTGTGGATGCGAATTGCTGACGTTGCTGTCGCAAATTCCCGTTGTCTTCTTTTAGCGCTTTTTCAACCAGGCTAATATAATCTTCTTTAGTTTCGGCAAGATAAGTATGGCCTTCGAAAATACGCATACCTTCTGTATTCGTGGCTATCACCGGCTTTCCTACAGCCAGGTATTCATCAATTTTTCTCGGGTAATTTCCAATGGTAACCTGGTTTACAACCTGTGGATTAATACATACATCAAATGCATTGATATAACGTGGCAGTTCAACAGGGTCTTTTGATCCCAAAAAATGAATGTTTTTCATTTGATGCAGATTGCTTTTTTTAAACTGCTCATCTTCCGGCCCTACCAATACAATATTCCATGCCGGCCGGGCGGTAGCAATGTGTTCAATGATTTCTAAATTAAGCCGCAGGCTTTGCAATGCTCCTACGTATCCAATAACAGGTTTGCCTATAGAAACCATGTCTGGTGGAATCTGGCTGTTGTTGATATTACTAAATAAGTCTAACTCGCAGCCCTGTCCAACATAGTAGGAGTGCGGATTGTATTGCCTGCAGTAATTCGCCAGGTAAGTAGAGTTAGCTACACACAGGTCACTTTTTAAAATTAATGCCGGCTCAATTTTTTCCCCATGTAATTTCCAGTAGTCAACCGCCAACATATAATCCCTGGAATAATAAATACTCACCGCGGGGTGCAATAACTCTTTCAGGTAAAAACACCTGAACATATCATTGTCATTAAATAAAATAATGTCCTTAAACCCGAGTTCGTGAATGGCTTTTTGGATGGATGATGCGAATCGTTTGTTATTTATTTTATTAAGGAAATCAAAAATAGTTTTGTTCCTGATCCAGTTGATCGATTCAATCATTTTATCCGGAAACAGGTTCCATAGATTTTCCTTTACACTTACAATACCATTTTCCTTACCATTTATTACACGCAACCTTCTGACTGTTTTGGGGTCGCTCCTGTGCTTGTACAGGGTAATCCTGTCAAGTGGCGAATTCACATACAACACCCTGTTCTTCCTGCTAAACTCTTCGGCAATATTTTTA
>JBBQOJ010000433.1:0-3855 GCA_038330815.1 Chitinophagales bacterium
CGGCGGCGGCGCAAGTGGCATCAGTGTAAAAGGGACCATACACTGGGTAAGTGTACCACACGCCTTACCCGCAGCTGCTCGTTTATACGACCGGTTATTTAAGGTAGACAATCCAGCACAGGAAGAAGGTGATTTTAAGGAATTTATCAATCCAGATTCACTGCAGGTGTTACCCTCCATTTATGTATAAAGATCGTTGAAGGATGCCGGGGTGGGCACTAATTACCAGTTTATCCGAAAGGGATATTTTTGTTTGGACAGGGATTCTTCGGAGGATCACCTGGTATTTAACCATACGGTTTCGTTAAAAGATGCGTGGGTAAAAGAGGCAAAAAAATCGTGATGTGTATACATTCATTTATTCTAAATGCCGGCATTCCCGGCATTTTTTTTACCATCCACTACCATTTCCTAAATCCCTGCACTTCTCTTTTGCGTCGCCTACCCAGCTTTAGTAAGCATTCGCTGAAGTAATTAATGGTGTACGATGTTCTCCTTTTTTATAAATTTATGGGGGCTAAAAATGATCAGCCCGGCAGGTGAACAAGTTGCAAACAAACCTTTACTTGTTTGCAAAAATAAACATGGCTGTAAATTTCCTGTAACAATTTTTTACATTCACTTTTTAAAATCGCTGTATATCATGTAGGCTGCCCCGATAATCTTTTAATACGATTGTTTACCTTTCAATAAAAAAACAATGAAGTACATTTCGCTTATTTTGGTATTGATGTTATTGATATATTTTGGGTAACCTGCATCAACAACGCACGTAAGCCTGGAAGGCGGCAATGGAAAGCAATGAAGCTGCCGCTGATGGCCATCTTACTTACCTTGCTACTGATCGATCTGTTGGTAAGGAGGTGATTCCTTTTTTCACTTTGCCTTTGATAAGGGTACTGGTGTTGGGGAATTGGTTGTTTTAAGGGACAAATGAGGAAAAGCAGCAGCCAGCAGCATGGTAATGCAGGCGATCAGCATGAGAAAGATACCGGCTTTTTTCTCCGGGCAATACGCATTATAACAGGAAACAAAAAGGATATACGATTTAACCGCATACCCTACCCCCAACGCACAAACGAAGAGATTTGCCCGTTTGGCCCATATCTTTGGTAATACCATCAATACAAATCCAATAACAGCAATCATTACCAGGAATTTACCGGGTTTGCCATAGTTATTTTTATAAGAGTAGAAACCAGTGAAAGTACGGTCTGCTGTATCCGGAATAGAAGCATCCGCGAAATAAGACCAGGGCATAAAACAGGCCACTATCAACACTAAACAGGCTGTCAATCCAACCCAATGCAATATTTTCGGTAACGTCATGCGATGTCAGTCAATTAAGGTAAATAAAAATTGAGCATATATATTTACAGGGCCGCAAAGATACTTACATTATGAATGATTTTACCCGGTACTGGCATTATTTGAAGTTAGCTATTGAAAGTCTGCAGGTGCAAGAGATTGTTTGCTACTTCTTATATGAGCATCCGATACCAGGATTTGTTGTTATTTAATATTAAAAATAATTTTCAACGTCCTATTCTATCTGCCTTCCGGTTACCTTAGCAACGAAAACAAACAGGCACCCAGGTTGGCAACACAACAACCCGCCACGGTATAAGTTGTAAACGTATTATACTACCTGTCAATTCATCAACAAATCAAAAACAGGTCATGTACCGGTTCCTACTGTTGAAGTTTGCTAAAGTTTTTACGCATCCGGCCGGTATACAGGTAGCCCAACATAGGCAACATTGAAGTTTAAATTCATTTTATATGAAACAGGTTGGGGTCTTATTAATTTTTTTGCCGCTATTGTTAACTTCCCGGATACGACCGGCGACAATTATTATTGACCGCCAGCATGGTAACGATGGCACTATACCATTACAAGACCGGAAGGGGGCTTTTAACTTTATGCTGCCAACCCCAAGCCGCACCAGCGCGGGTGTTTTTATGGATGACACGGTGTTGGTGAAAACACTGTGGAATAATGTTAGCTACCCAGCAGGCAATATCTCGGGTTCCTGGGATGGAAGGGATGATTTCGGCGAACTTGTTAACGGCGCCGATCATCGGTTCAGTGTGAAAATAGTTTCGAATAAGGTGCGCTACCAATGGCAGGGTACCATGGGCAACTCCTCGGAGGCTGGCACCGGTAATAGCCGCCACCATGGCTATTATCATGCAATGCGGGGCCTGACTTTTGCCGGGGAGTATGGCTATTTTTGCAACGGGTACGCGGAAGGCACACCCAGTATCGCCAAATTTTTAGTGAAACAACCTAACAAAAGAATAAACATTGCCAGCGCAGGTAATGCAGATCATAATTATGTGGCTACTGATGGCCGCAATGTGTATTGGGCTGCCTTTGATGCCAATAACCCGCAGTATCAATTTGTATACGCTACTTCGGTAAAGGACGATGCCGATGTGCGCTTCGCTGCCGGCAATGATTTTACTCCCCGTTATTCAGATAAAAGCTATCGGGCCATTTCCTTTTCTGATGTAAAAAACAATGCCATCACCGGGTTAGCGGTGCAAAAATCAGGTGCCTATTTATTTGTTGCCCGTAAAAATGGTAACCAGGTACAGGTGATTGGTAAATCGTCTGGGGCCCTGGTAACCACCCTGAATTGTGCAATGCCTGCTGCCATTTGTATTGACAGGGAGGATAACCTTTGGATTTGTTTAAATGAAAATAAAGTAGCCCGGTACGAGGTGACCGGGACGGGGAAATTAGTTCGTTCCGGTGAGGCACTTAAGCAATTGGAGCAGGCACTTGCGCTGCAGGTGAGCAATGATGGTAAAACACTGGTAGTGGCTGATGGAGGAACCAGCCAGCAACTGAAATTTTATAATACGGCTACAGGGGCATTGACCAAAACCATCGGCAGCAAAGGCGGCTACTTCACAGAAGCCGCGGTAACTGATGCTAAATTTTATTTCCGGGATGTTAATAATATGATTGATGGGGCTGCAGGGATGTTGCCCTTTATCGCTTTTCAACCCGATAACAGTTATTGGGTAAATGATCCCGGTAACAAACGGGTGCAGTTATTCAACAACCAACACGTATTCATCAACCGGATTATGTCGTTGGGCGCCGAATACGCAGTATATGTAGATCCGAATAGTATCAATAGGGTACTGGCCGGCCCGTTGGAATTTGCCATTGATTATTCCGTACAATTACCTACCGGACGCAACGGCTGGAAACTGGTTAAAAACTGGGGCGCCACCGTGCCTCGTTCGCGGTACGACCTTTTTCAATTTTCAAAACATTTCACCACCCTTGCGAATGGCCGTACCTATGCCTTATGCCGGACCAACAATGCTTTGGAAATAGTGGAGTTTCCTGGAAAAGGCACCCTACGTTTTACGGGTAGACTGCTGTATGATTTAACAGCAGTGTTATGCAGAGATGGATCTTACCAAAGTTACAATACCACGGGCCGGCTAGTCACGCTGCAACGTTTTGCGCCGGATGGGTTTGACGCCCTGGGTACCCCGCAATGGAACAAGCATTATGAAACCCTGGCAGTGATGACAAGGGAGGAAATCAGCAATGGCCCGCTGGCTGCACCGCTGGGCCAGGCATATAGTGCAACAAAAGTGGTGTTTTATCAACCCGGTATCTTCGCAAATCAAAAGGCAAACATCTACCATAGTGGTATGCACCTGGGAATTGTGGCGCGGGGGGCAGCAAATAAGTACCTCGCAAAAACGGAACAATCTACACATCGGCAATACGAAGGTAATTTCCCGGCGCCCGGGTGGTTCGACATTGGTAACCGGGTTAACAACTACGCCGGCAGCGGGGCCAACCTGCTGGATCAACATATCATT
>JBBQOJ010000434.1:0-3848 GCA_038330815.1 Chitinophagales bacterium
TTTAAACTAAATATTTCCGCCTTAAAAGCCGTTGTGGAGCTGAATTTATTTGGCACCCTGTTGCCTACACAAATTTTTGGAGCGGTAATCGCACGGCAAAAAAATGGCAGCATCGTAAATATTTCCTCTATGGCATCGCAGCGGGCAATTACCAAAGTGTTGGGATACAGCATGGCCAAAAGCGCTATTGATTGTTATACCAAATGGTTTGCAGTGGAAGCCGGAAAAAGATATGGGGATGCAATAAGAGTGAATGCGATAGCACCCGGTTTTTTTCTTACAGAACAAAACAAGACCTTGCTTACCAATGAAGATGGTACTTACACTAACCGGGGAAATTTGGTTGTTCACCACACTCCTTTTAATCGCATGGGCCAACCGGAAGAATTGGTGGGCGCCTTGATTTGGTTGTTGGGCGACGCATCAAAATTTGTTACGGGAACAGTGGTAAATGTAGATGGAGGCTTTTCAGTGTTCAGTGGTGTTTAATAAAGAAAATAAAAATTATTCAAATGATTCAGATGGAACAAACATGGCGATGGTTCGGGCCCAACGATCCGGTGTCATTAGCAGCTGTGAAACAAACCGGCGCTACAGGAATCGTTTCTGCTTTGCATCATATTCCGCATGGCGATGTATGGCAGGCAGCAGAAATTTTAAAACATAAATTGGAAATTGAGAAGGCGGGCTTAACCTGGTCGGTGGTAGAAAGTATCACCGTACATGAAGATATCAAAACAAGAAGCGGCGACTTTAAAAAGTATATCGAACAATATAAATCATCCATTAAAAATGTAGCAGGCTGCGGCATACCTGTAATTACCTATAACTTTATGCCGGTGAATGATTGGACAAGGACCACCCTGGATTACGAAATGCCCACGGGTGCAAAAGCGCTTTATTTTGACTGGATTGACCTGGCCGTTTTCGATATTCATATCTTAAAAAGAAAAGGAGCGTCCGCTTCCTATAACGACAGCATCCAGCAACAGGCAGAAAAGCGATTTCAAAATTATTCACCAGAACAATTGCAAGCATTATCAGGCGTAATAATGTTTGGTATACCGGGGGAAAAACGAACCACCACTCTGGATATGTTAAAAAAGCTGGAGGCCTATACTGATATTGATAGAAATGCATTACAGGAAAACCTTACCGAATTTTTAGCCGAAATAGCACCCGTAGCAGAGGAATGCGGTGTTAAACTAGCCATTCATCCTGATGACCCTCCGTTTCCTATCCTGGGATTACCAAGGATTGTAAGTTCGATGGAAGATTTTAATTACATTTTGAATAAAGTAAATATTCCGGCGAATGGCGTTTGTTTTTGTACCGGTTCACTAGGTGCTTCGGCTGCCAATGATTTGCCTGCAATGGTAAGGGAAATTGGGGAGCGGATTCATTTCATCCATTTGCGGAATGTAAAAAAGGATGTTGAAGGGAATTTTTTTGAAGCCGATCACCTCGGTGGAGATAACGACATGTATGCTGTTATGAAAGAATTACTACTATTGCAACAGCAAACAAAAATTGCACTTCCGTTCCGTCCTGATCATGGCCATCAAATGCTGGATGATTTGAACAAAACCACCAACCCCGGCTATTCTGCTATTGGCAGGTTAAAGGGCCTGGCAGAATTACGGGGATTGGAAATGGGTATTATCAAATCGCTATAGAACCGGGCAACAGGAAAAGATTATTAAACAACTATTTATTTCGCTAAACTAAACTGCAAAACGGCGCTACCATTCATTCGCAGCCTTATTGCCAATTATTGATTAACATAATCACCTGCCAACCGACCGGATTGCCGATGCTATAAATTTTGAAACCTTACCCAGGCGTGGTTATATAGAGACCAGGCTACTGGGTAGCAGATCAGGAAAGGTTTAAATTACACGGAAGATGGGACGTTCATCTACCCCCAAATAAATACAGCAGGCAATTTGCCGCGCCTACGTTGATTATAATAAATATGTTTTAAGCTACCGTGAAATGGGTACGCGCATTGAATCATCCACAACAGAATGGCTTTCTATGTCCTGCCTGCCATTAAAGGCTGATTGTTTTGGTTAGATAGATTTTCCTGGATGATCCACCTACCTGGAGCGTGTAAGCGCCTTTTTCTGTGGCCCAGGCACCCTTTTGCTCATCATAATACTGAAAAGCTTCCCTGGTTAATGGCAGGCTAATGGTTTTGGATTCGCCGGGTTGAAGAAATACTTTTTGAAACCCTTTTAGTTCCTTATTGGCCCTGGTGATGGCCGTATTCTCTTTATGCACATACAATTGGGCCACCTCGGCACCGGCCACCTTACCCGTATTGGTGATGGTAAAAGTTGCGGTAACCAAGCCATTGGTAGCTTTTGATGCCGATAAATTTTTATAGGTAAAATCAGTATATGACATTCCAAAGCCAAACTCAAATTGCGGTGCTACATTATAGGTATCGTAATAACGGTACCCAACAAAAATATCATCGCGGTAAACAGCTACTCCATTCTTACCGGGGAAATCGCCGAACTTGTGCGCCGGAACATCTTCTAACACTTTTGGAAAACTTACCGGCAACTTTCCGGATGGATTCACCATACCGAAAATCACTTCGGCCAGGGCATTGCCACCTTCCATGCCGCCATACCAGGCACTGATAATCCCTTTCGTGTCATCAATCCATTGCGTCATATCAATGGGGCCGCCACCTACCAACACCACGATGGTATTAGGATTGGCGTTGATGACCGCTTTAATTAATTCGTCCTGGCCAAAGGGCATTTTCATATCCGGCTTGTCTACTGCCTCGGCATCATAGGCATTGTCGTCCCACTTCGTGTAGTCATATCCGTGAGTCCAACCACCCACCACAATGGCGATATCAGCTTTTCCGGCGGCTTCCACCGCTTCCGTTATCATTGCCTTGGTAGGCGTTGCGTTGCGTTGGATGGTATAGCCGGGTGCATAATGGATGGTAATGCCAGGTGCTATATTCTTCAATCCCTGCAATGGGGTTATTTCATATTTTGCACGCACCTGTGAACTACCACCTCCCATCGAATTTTCCCGGTTGGCATTGGCGCCTATCACCGCAATGGATTTTATCCGGGCAGTGTTCAGGGGCAGGATATTATCCTGGTTCTTCAGCAACACAATGGATTCCTGTGCCACTTTTTTTGCCGTAGCAATATGGGCATCGGAGGCATATTCACCCGGTGAAGATTTACTAAATACACTGGAATTAAACATCACCCGCAGTATCCGTTTTACTTTATCATCAATTACCGCCACCGGTATTTTACCCGCCTTCACCATCTGCAACGCGGCATCGGCCAGGTAGAAACGATCATACACCGTTTGCGCAATGGGTTTGCCATCCACCATCGTTTGCGATACACTGTTGCTCTTTAAAACCAGGTCGGTACCCATTTCCAGGTCGGTACCGTATAATAAAGCATCCGTGGTACTGTGAACGGCACCCCAATCACTTATCATCATTCCTTTAAATCCCCACTCCTTTTTTAAAATGTTATTGAGGTACTCGTTATGGGTGCAAAACTGGCCACGGAATTTATTGTAGGCGCCCATGATGGTGTTAACATTGGCTTCCAATACAGCGGCCTTAAAACCAGGTAAATAAATTTCCCGCAGCGCCCGGTCACTCATCTGCACATCTACCGTGTTCCTGTCTACTTCTTCGTTATTTGCCAGCCAATGCTTTACACAGGCAGAAGTACCCTGGCTTTGCACGCCTTTAATATAGCCTACATTAAACCTCGATATTAAATAGGGGTCCTCACTCTGGTATTCAAAATTTCTACCGTTGAGCGGCGAGCGCATGATGTTGATACCCG
>JBBQOJ010000435.1:0-3840 GCA_038330815.1 Chitinophagales bacterium
ATAGATTATGGGCAGCCATAGTTGTAGTATAAGCCTTGCCAATAATTAATTTGAACTTAATTCATAAAAGGCGGCATGCTCCCATGGGTGGAAAGTGAATGAATTGCCGATTGAGGGTGATTGCAAATAAATAACAGTTTGAGCAAGATGCTCTTTTTCCAGCCGTATGGCTGTTTACAAAAGTCAGTACTTTTAAGTAACTACCTTCTCCCGGGTGAGGTAACATTTATGGTTGGGAGATATACTGAGATTAGTACTTTCGTTTTTTACCAGCAAGGTATTTCTCTTTTATGATGGTGCTCATTGGCTTTTCCAATACTTTGCTTTCCACCCAGGAAATGATATCGAGATAGGCAAACGACCTGGTTTGAAATCGGTTTTTCTCGAGCTTTTTAATCGTTACTAAAAACTTCTCCAATTCCGGCTTCAATCTTTGGCGGTGAACATGAAAAGAATTACGGAGGAACTTGAACATCTCTTCTTCTACAATGGTGAGGTTTTCCATTTTGGCCATAAAACGGTAAACAGACCTTATCAACGATTCAATAATCTCAAAATTCCCTAATTCATAATGTGCCATCAGGTGCATTAGCCGCGCATAACATTGCAGGTCATTTCTCATGCCATCACTACCATTAATAATTTTTTGCAGGTAGTCGATGGAGGTGTCAAAATCGCCGTTGCCAAAATACAGGGAAGCGATCTTGTAATTGAAAACCAACACGCGATGGCTATCGATGTAAAGCGCATATTCGGTTAGCTTCTCTTCTATTCTTGGTACTTCTTTTAAGCCCTCGGCAAAGGTGCCCAACATAAAATGTTGGTTAATTTTCGCACTATTAATATAGATAAAGGTTTGAATACGGTGGTTGTCGTGCTGGTTGGCAACAGGGGTTTTGCTGAATTTTTTAAAATGCTGCAGGTCTATTTCAAACTTTTCATAGTTTCGAAGATCAAAATGAGCGTTTAATAAATTATGCAGGCCTTTAATATAATAGCCCGTCTCCACCCGAATCATCAACGGTTGTTCGTGAAAAATATCAATCCATTTTTGTGCATACCGATAGTACATTAAAAAATCCTGCCGTATAAATGCGTACCAGCAATAACTCTGGTATAAGTACAACCTTTCATAAAAACCCGTTTGTTGGTGTGCCCCGGGGGGGAGATTAAATTTCAGGAAATTGATGACGCCGGTTTCATCCTTTTCGTTGCGGGCATGACCATTTTTAATATACCAGCTATATAAGCGCAGCGCCAGGTTCGACATTTTTGCCACCATATCTACCCTGGCATTAACCTCCACCGCCTCTGCGGAAAGTTGCTCTCCCCTATCCTGCATACTTTGCGTAATGTGAAGTGTTTCAATTTTTTTCTCCCAGGAAATCACCTGCGTTAGAAAATTGAATTTGTTGTGCTGTTTGGCAGTTTCTTTTAATTTTTCAAGAATTTTCAGGCTTTGCAGGTACAACCCTTTATTATAAAAGATGCGGGCATGATCGAGCTGCTCATTTAACTGCATATCAATGCTGTCTGTACTTTTTAATATCCGCAAGCTGGCAAGTAGTTGTTTGTAAAGGTGCACCTTGGTATTCGATAACTGGGGTTTCCTGATAGAAGACAACCTTTTCAGCAATACCGTTTCATCGTATTCATTCAATTTATCCAGCGCGTCAAATAATTCTATAATTTTAAGATCTTCATTGCCCGAGCTTCTTTTAATATATAATTTGAAATTTCGTTTCTCTGCCTTTTCCAGTGTTTTAATAAGCTGAAATAATGTATCTGTAAATCGGGTGGGCATCATTATTATATTTTTATAAAATGTAGCGCCAAAGCCATCTTTCATAAAAAATAACAGCCTTCGGCATAATAAAACTACTCATAAGTTAATTATGAGCTTGATAATGCACGTCTTACTTTCGTGTAAGTTAAATGCTCCGGTAGAACATAAAGCAGGCAATCGTTAAAAGACAATCAATCATTTGTGGCTGCGCACCAAAAGTGCGATATTAGAAACTGGACACCAGTTAATGTAAAAATCTACAATAAGAATTTCATATAGCAAGCAATCGTTAAAGTCCTTCCGTTTCTACGGAAGGGCTATTTTATTTTGCAAATTAATGGTTTATTCACGACAAAAACCATTTTTTTAGTTTCATTTTAATTGTTTAGTTGGGAACAACAAAATCGGGCTTTCGGATAAATGTATTGTTATATTTAAAACGCAGACTGGTACTGAGTTCTACCTTGTAGTCCCGCATGTTCCCAATAGGTTTTGGAAAAAAATACCCCCTCAGTTCGATGGTGCCAAAAATAAGGTTTTCATTACGGGTACGCACCCCCGCACCCCAGGCACTGTACAACTCACTATTTTTAAAGGCCTGGTTAATCGGGGTAACCAGGCTCATGTCGGCAAATACAAAGGGGGCCAATCGAAAGCCCCAGAATTTTGTTGTATTAAAAAACACGGATTCGCCTTTAGCTGTTCCTCTAAAATCGGCACTAATAGTACCGTTGTCGAAATAAGGCAGTCCGAAAACACTTCTTAAAAACAGCGGCTGGTTAAGCACCGGGCGCATTTGCTTGGTAAACGAGGCGCCATAAAAATTGCGGTTAAGCCATTTGCCCCCCAGTTTTTTCAATCGCGTAAAATGATCAATCCCCACCAAAATATCTACGTCTTCCCATCGTCCTTTGTAGGTATATCCGCCAAAGCGCAGGGTGTAAGAGCTGTAAAATCCTTTTCCATTAAAATGACTCCGCTGCCCTTCCAATCCATAGTATGCCCTACCGCGGTTGTCTTTATTTGTCCATCCACCAATCACCGATGCATTAAAGCCTTCCGGCACATCTTCGTTACGGCCAAAACCATAGATATAATTGGTTTTATAAAAATCCTGTTTAAAAATAGTAAAGGCCATCAAACCACCATTGATATTCGCATACCGGTAGTCATAGGTAACCAGGTTACGTTCGGGCAGATCGTGAAACTGTTGTAACAGCCCCCTGAAGGCGATGAACTTTCTAACGCGACTGGCCACATTATCCGACAGCAACTTTTTACTCCCGAAGTTATAGCCAAACCATGCGTCAACATTAACATAGCTGTATTTAAAATCACTTCGGTAAAGAGAATCCTTTAGGTAGGCATTGTAGGTTTTGCTGAAAGATACATCTGCAGCTCCAATCCAGGGAATATAGGGCGTTACCAGCGGCTTTTCAAAATGAGTAAAAAAATAAGTTTCCTCGCCACGGCCACTATTGAAAGCACTCCGGTAGTTTTGAAAACCCATTCGCCAGTCAATAAACGATCCCCAGATATTTCGTTTAATGAATTCCGCCCCATAGCCAAATTTAGGGGTGCGCTCTCTTTCATAGAAAGTACTGACAGCAATTTTGGCACCACTGCCACCCAAATTTTCCTCCTTGATGCCTACCCTCGCCCTGTCCACTCCATTAATATTAATATTGCCGCCAATAGAAAATACATCTTTGGTAATTACAATTACATCAACGGAATCGCTGGTACCGGGAATTTCTACCAAAAGTATCCGGGAATCCTGGATGTACACCTGGTCGCGTAAATGCCGTTCATTGTCTGCTACCAGGTAGGGATTTATTTTATTGCCCTCTACAAAAAAGAGGTTATTGGCGATGATTTTTTTTCGGGTATTTTTATGAAACGCATTGGCTACTATTACGCCAAAAGTATTTCTAACCCGGGTAGTATCATGCAAATTTCTTTCAAACCCTAAACTTTGAATGTGAATTAAACGGATAATTTTGCCGGCATGTACCAGGTAAGGATTGGCTATTTTTACAGGATCGATACCTGGT
>JBBQOJ010000436.1:0-3827 GCA_038330815.1 Chitinophagales bacterium
CCTGTAAGAAAAGCGCGGGCCCTTCACCGGTGCCGCCCCCACCGCCCCCACCGGCTGCAAAAACTTTTACCAACCCGGTGGTGAATGGTGCCGATCCATGGGTAGTTAAAAAAGATGGATTTTATTACTATACCCATACCCTTGGCAACCGGGTATCCATCTGGAAATCCACTGCGATGTCAAAACTGGGGTTAATCACACCGACCGAGATTTACCGGCCTGCCCCGGGTGCAGCCAATGCCTCCAATGTATGGGCACCGGAAATCCATTACCTGGATAACAAGTGGTATGTGTATTATACTGCGGGTGCGGGAGCCGACATTACCCAACGTACCTGGGTCATCGAAAACAGCAACGCCGATCCGGCAATTGGCCCCTGGGTTGATAAGGGCCGCCTGTTTACTACCGACACCGATTTTTGGGGCATCGATGGTACCGTGCTGGAGTATAATAGCAGTCGTTATTATCTCTGGAGCGGCAGGCCAAATCCTGCCATTCAAAATCAGCATATCTATATTGCAAAAATGACCAATCCCTGGACGCTCCAAACGCCTGCCGTAATGTTAACCTCGCCGGTGTTGCCGTGGGAAACCAATGGCGGTCCTGTTAATGAAGGGCCGCAGGTGGTAAAGAATGCCGCCGGTAAAGTATTCCTCACTTATTCGGCCAGCGGTTGCTGGACGGACGATTATGCCCTGGGGTTGCTTACTTTAAAGGAGGGAGGTAATCCTTTATTATTGGCAGATTGGACCAAAAGCCAGCAACCGGTATTTACCAAGCAACCTGCCAACAATGCTTACGGGCCGGGGCACAATGCCTTTTTTAAATCTCCGGATGGCACCGAAGACTGGATCATCTATCATGCCAACAGCAATAGTGGCGAGGGCTGTGCGGATAAACGGAATATTCGTATTCAAAAATTTAGCTTTAACACTGATGGCACACCATCGTTTGGTGCGCCGGTTAAAACGGGCGTAGCCATTACCGTTCCTGCCGGAGAACAATAACCTGCAGCTTACACTTTCTAAAATAAATTACATGAAACGAATTGTAACAAATACCTGGCTGGTTGCCCTGTTTTGCCTGGGCCTTGCGGGTAACATAACCGCCCAGAAAAAATCTACCGTAAAAGCCGCCCCTGCGATCGGTACGCGGTGGTCGGTAGAAAAAGCCAATGAATGGTACCAACAGTACGCCTGGATGAACGGTGCCGATTACCTGCCCAGCAATGCCATCAATCAACTGGAAATGTGGCAGGCTGCAACCTTTGATTCGGCCCTCAACGACAAAGAGCTCGGATGGGCCGCCGGCATTGGATTTAACACCATGCGGGTGTATTTACACAGCATCGCCTGGCAGCAGGACAAGGAAGGGTTTAAGCAACGGATGAACACTTTTTTAAACATTGCTGATCGCCATAAAATAAAAATATTGTTCGTGTTTTTTGATGATTGCTGGAACAAGGAGGGCGTAGCTGGCAAACAGCCCGAACCCAAGCCGGGCATTCACAATTCAGGCTGGGTGCAGGATCCCGGTGATCCCTTTTCGCAGGATACCACCACTTTCCCTGCACTTGAATTATATGTAAAAGATGTAATGAACCGATTTAAAACCGACCAACGGGTATTGTTATGGGATTTGTACAACGAGCCTGGCAATTCCGGTAAAAAGGAAAGCTCGCTGCCATTGCTAAAAAAAGTATTTCAATGGGCGAGGGAAGTAAATCCCACACAACCCATTAGCGCCGGTATCTGGGCATGGGACTTTGAAGTACTCAATGCCTTCCAGGCGATCAATTCAGACGTGATTACTTACCATGATTATGAGGATGCACAGTGGCACCAACGGGTAATTGAATTATTGAAAACCCATGGACGCCCGCTTATCTGTACGGAGTACATGGCACGAACACGGAACAGCCGGTTTGCTACCATCCTTCCCTTATTAAAGCAGCAAAATGTAGGCGCCATCAACTGGGGGCTTGTGGCCGGAAAATCAAATACCATCTATGCCTGGGATACCCCTATGAAAGAGGGCGGAGAACCAATTGAATGGTTTCATGATATATTCAAAAACGATGGTACACCTTACCGGCAGGATGAAGTAGACCTGATAAAGAAAATGAACGGGTTAAAATAAACATGTGTTACACCAATACAAAGTCATTTGTTTCCATTGCTGCCACCAGGAGGCGTGCTTGTAGGGTAGCCGTGAACAGGCTATTGCTTGTAATGGTATGCAGCGTTGGGTTATTCCATGCGGTAGGGGCACAGCAGGCGACCCATTTTACCAATCCTCTACTGCCAGCCGGAGCTGATCCATGGTGCATTTATAAAGATGGATACTATTATTATACCCATACCACGGGTAAAAACATCACCGTATGGAAAACCACCAATATTGCCTTTTTAAAAACGGCGAAACGAAAAGTGGTTTTTACCCCACCTGCCACAGGCCCGTATTCAAAGGAAATATGGGCTCCGGAAATTCATTTCCTGCGGGGGAAATGGTATATCTATTTTGCGGCAGATAGCGGTAACAACCGCAGCCATCGTTTGTGGGTGCTGGAAAATAGTGCCGCTGATCCCTTGCAGGGCGAATGGATCTTAAAGGGAAAGTTAACCACACCCGCGGATAAGTGGTCGATCGATGGATCCGTATTTGAACATCAACAGCAATTGTACCTGGTATGGTCGGGATGGGAGGGGAATACCAATGGGGAGCAAAATATTTATATCGCCCGGATGAGTGATCCCTGGACGGTAACAGGCAGGCGCGTCAGGCTGTCAACACCAACGCTGCCCTGGGAAGTGCATGGTGATTTAGACAATCCGAACGATGTACCGCATGTGAATGTAAATGAGGGCCCGCAACTCATCAGAAAAAATAATCAGTTGTTCCTGGTATACTCTGCCAGCGGCTGTTGGACCGATTTATACGCGCTGGGTATGTTAACCGCTGCGGCAGATGCCAACCTGCTGGACTCCATGGCCTGGACAAAATCACCGGCACCGGTATTTAAGCAGTCGGAGGCCAATAACGTATTTGCCCCCGGGCACAATTCCTTTTTTAAATCACCCGATGGTAAGGAAGATTTTATTCTTTATCACGCTAATAGCCAACCGGGCCAGGGATGCGGAAAATTCCGCTCACCAAGGGCGCAACAATTTTACTGGACGGAAGACGGAAGGCCCTGGTTTGGTGCCCCTGTTCCCGAAGGGATTTCACTACCGCTTCCTTCCGGTGGAGTGTTAACTTCAACATCCTCCAATCCTTCAGTGAAATAATTTCTCTCCTTAATTCCGCTCAACGCCTGTACACCGGTCCAAATGCTCCTAAGTTATTTCCAACTTTTGTTTGCAAGAGGTGTGCTGCTTCCTACCTTTCAGATCGGTAAGTACCCTACATTCTTTCGATAACTAGTATGCGTTGTAAGCGTTGCTAAATGAAATTCCGTTTAAATAAAAACATCAAAGCCAACCTGGTAGAATTATAACAGGCATATTCATTTTTTTATATTTAGATAACAATGTCGTTTAATTAATAATATCCCAAGTGGCGGGTGGGGACTGTCCATGGTGGACGGCCAGCGGTTGATGTCCTCACCACCTTGATTAAACTACATTGATTTAAATACGCGGATAAAAAAAGTAGAAAACTACGCCAGTCCCGTTTTTGGAAATTATCCATTAATTTTTTGGTACAGTAGACTATGAAGCAAATTAGAGCGTTATAGAAGTAATCCGGGTTGCTGGTGCATTAAAATACGAGGTGAGAATAGCCTTAAAAAAAAGAAGAAAGAGACAGGTGGAGATTTAACGGGGGAT
>JBBQOJ010000437.1:0-3827 GCA_038330815.1 Chitinophagales bacterium
CACGATTGGCGCAGTTGGCAAGGGCAGTAGGGGTGCATTTAATTATTGCTACGCAGCGTCCAAGTGTAAATATCATTACCGGTACCATTAAAGCCAACTTCCCGGCAAGAATTGCCTTTAAAGTAAGCAGTAAAATTGATAGCCGTACCATCCTTGATGCCGGCGGTGCAGAGCAATTGATTGGGAAGGGCGACATGCTCATCAGCTACAACGGCGAACTGGTTCGTTTACAGTGTGCTTTTGTTGACACCCCCGAAGTAGACAAGGTAGTGGACTTTATCGGTGAACAAAGAGGATATGCGCAAGCTTTCCTGTTACCCGAATATGTAGATGAAAAGGAAATGGAAGGGAAAGACTTTGACCTCAATGACAAGGACTCTTTATTTGAAGATGCTGCCCGTTTAATTGTTGCCAGCCAGAGTGGAAGTACTTCCTTACTGCAACGTCGCATGAAGCTTGGTTATAACCGCGCTGGACGGCTGATGGATCAATTGGAAGCAGCCGGGGTGGTAGGGCCTAACCAGGGTAGTAAAGTGAGGGAGGTGTTAATTAAAACGGAAGCCGAATTGCAACAATACCTCGACAACGACGAGTAACCAGCGCTAAAATAAATTAATAAAAGCGGAGCTAAATTAGTTGGCAGCGCTTCCGAATCTCACCGCTGCCTGTTGCAGCAACAACCGGCCATCCCAGGATGACAGGGATGGAGCGAAAATATTATTGGATAGGTTAATCATAACAAGTCGAATATAAAAGGTGGGATCAGTTTCAGCGGTCACCATTTTCTTTGATAAGGTGTTCCCTGCTTGTTTTCAATGCTGGTGCATAATAAGATTGACATTGAATAACCCCCACTTACATATCCTCAACTACGGTCTCCATTTTCATACTGCGGGAACCCTTCACCAATAGCACAGCATTTTCCAAACGTTGCAATTGTAGCCAGTGCCTTGCTGAGGCAGCATCCTTAAAATAAATATATGGATGAATGGCCCCAGCAAAGTCGCCACCCACCAGTACCACCGCCTCCCATATAAAACGGCCAATCAGCTCAATTAAAGCCTGGTGTTCTGCCTTGCTTTCCTTCCCCAATTCCATCATGCCACCAAGCAATAATAATTTTTTATGCCCTTCCATGGAAGCAAAATTTTCAATAGCTGCCTTCATGCTGGTAGGATTGGCATTGTAGGCATCCAGGATAATTTGATTGGTACCGGCGGTTACTAATTGAGAGCGGCTATTAGAGGGCAGGTACTGTTCCAGCGCAGTAATAATGGATGGTTCAGGTACCTTGAAAAATTTACCAATGGATATTGCTGCAAGCACATTTGGAAGGTTGTAGGATCCTACCAACTGCGTTTTGATTTGGTCAATGCCAGTGCCGCTTTTCATTTTTATGGAGAGCATGGCCGTGCTTTGATCTGCCACGCCGGTAATATACGCACCGGACGTTCCATAAGTAATTACCCGTTCAATGCCTTTACTCATCTCCTGCAGGTAAACATAGTCGTTCATAATGAAGGCAATTCCGACATTGTTACGCAGGTATTTAAATAATTCGCCCTTGCCTTTTTTAACCCCTTCTTCACCACCAAAACCTTCCAGGTGCGCCTTGCCACAATTGGTAATGAGGCCATGTGTAGGCAAGGTGTACCTGCAATAGGCTTCAATTTCATGTTGATGATTCGCCCCCATCTCAATAACGGCCAATTCCGCGTCATCCTTTACTGCTAGAATGGTGAGGGGGATGCCGATTTGATTGTTAAGATTGCCTTTAGTGGTGTAAGTGACGTAGGTTGTCGAAAGCACTTCATGCTCCAGTTCCTTTGTGGTTGTTTTGACATTGCTAGCAGTTATAGCTATAATTGGAATACCCAGTCTCTGCCGGTGATATTTGGCAAGTTGTTGCAGGGTAGTTAATACATCCGCTGTTACTATCAATTTATCCGGATCAACACCGTCTACCTGTTCGTCAACAACTGCGTAAGCTGCCCCAGCGTCAAGGGCCTGGCCTGCAAACCGGTTTCCATTAAAATTGGGGCCTTTCAATGCAAAGTACAAATCGCCTTTTTGTAATTTCCTGGTGTCGGTTTGAATGGAAGGGTATTGTTGAAACAGGGTATATAACTGGTCTATTTGCATGAATCAAAAATAGGGCAGATACGGGTATTTTCAAGTAGCGATAAAGAAAATAAATGTGACTTCAGCCTGGTGGTGGACAAAATAAAAAACCCTTCTGCAGTGAAGCGAAGGGTTTTTTAAAAAAGTTTGTTAAATGATTATCGTTTCTTCCTGGAGTTTTGTTTGCGTTTGCCAAAGATATTTCCTTCCTTGAAACCCGGGCCTTCAGGCGAACCCATATAGGTTTGAGCACAACGGAAACCAATAGTGCTGGAAGATTGTTCTTCTTCCAAAAACCTGCGTGAACCTGGCGATAACCATTAAGGACGATCGTTCCAGCTTCCGCCTTTAAATACCCTCGACCTGTCGCTGATTAAAGTTGAACCTCCCGTGTTGTAATAAGAACCACTCAGTGAATCACCATCCATGTGCCCCAGGGCATTGTTATGTTGATAGTTACGACGGTTCTTTACATCTTCATCACTGATATCCACTTTTTTCAACCTTCCAAGCGTATCTCTCTCATACTCGCCACCACTATTTTTATAAAATTTCTGGAATTTATTACCGCGGAAATAGTTGAAATCTTCTCCATCAGCAGGGGTAAGCGGCCTGTACACATCCTGCACCCACTCCGACACATTACCACTCATATTATACACACCAAAGGCGTTGGGATAAAAAGCCTTTATATTTCCCGGGATGGCAGAGCGGTCATTCAATCCACCCGCAACACCCATATTATCTCCACTTCCACGCTTAAAGTTGGCTAAAAACTTACCTTGCCAACTGCCACGCCTGTTATCACGTAATCCATTAGGATTATTGCTCCAGGAATAAATCTGTTGATTTGAAATTAACTCTTCCCCTGCTTTACCTTCCTTTTTACGTGCATTAGGATTTTGATCCAGTAGGCCATAAGCTGCATATTCCCACTCTGCTTCCGTTGGTAAACGGTAACCCATATTGAGAATACCATCTTCCATTTTTATCACCGCCCTTGGTCTGCCAGCTACATCTTTTAACTCGGATTTCTTGGGTTTAGCCCTACCCTGTATCAATTCGGGATTCATCAGGTAAGTATCAGTATTAAAAGAACCATCTGCACCACCACCCCTCATTTCTTTACGGGCAAAGTCTTTTTTCAGGTAGCCTTTTGAAATCAGGTTTAACTCATTTACCCGGTCTGTTCTCCAAATACAGAAGTCATGTGCCTGTAACCACGATACACCCACCACAGGATAATAGTTATAAGCCGGGTAACGGAAATAATAATCTACATAGGGCTCATTGTAGGCCAATTCTTCGCGCCAGGCAAGTGTATCAGGCAATGCCCTGGCTAAAATGGCGGTATCACCACTAAAAGTATTTTCCAGCCAATAGATATACTCACGGTAATGTACATTCGCCACCTCGGTTTCATCAATAAAAAAGGATGGAACGGTTACTCTTTTTGGGATATTGTTCCAATCGCCCATTACATCATCTTCCTTGGCGCCCATCACAAAAGTACCGCCCTGTACAAAAATTAAACCCGGACCAGCTTTTGGATACTTCATCTTTGCCACATGGTAATTGCCCATATTTTTGTCATCATAGTTCCAACCAGTGACGGATGATTTTGATTTTTTCTTGCCAAATATTCCTCCATTTTTACAGGAGCCCATGGAAATGAGAACCATAGAAAGGACAACTAAAATTTTTAC